>NZ_JADRGN010000022.1:0-36380 GCF_018206105.1 Porphyromonas levii | reverse complement strand
ATTTATGAAAGAATGTAGATACAGCATTTCAAATGCGATTGCCCTGGCTTCTAAATCGTTACCTATCCACCTTCTTTCAATAAGCAATCGCAAATGCCTCAGAGCCTGACACAAGAAAAAAAATAGATTTCATAGGAATAAATTTCGCTACTTGCGCTTGTCACTGCGAGTGCTCGCCTATGTGCCAATTGTTGCACATGCTAAAGAATAAAGGATATCGCTCAATTGGTGGGGAACAAATACGAAGAAGGTGCTATCAGAGGAGCGTGGGCACGAAGGCATTCCGTATATATTGCACTTGTCGGGGTGTTGTGGAGTCGGGCAGGTAGACAAGGGCGTAGTCGTACCGCACATTGGAATAGCGTAGCCCCCTGAGGTTTCGACAAAAGACATCCGCCACCTGTACCATGTTTTGTTGTTTGGTAGGCGGTATAAGTACATCCAATTCCGAGAGGACGAAAGGGCGGTTCCTTGCCTTCACCTCAATAAAACAAAGTACGTCCCCCTCGAGTGCTATAAGATCGACTTCTAGAAATCCCATCTTGTAGTTTTGCTCAAGGATGACGAAACCTCGCTTTCTCAATTCATCAGCTATAAATAGCTCTATCTGATGACCGTCGGAGCGTTCACCGTTACTCCTCTTTGGTAGCTGACTCATAGGCAAGTAATTTGCGCTTGACTTCCGTGCCCCATCGAAATCCACCTACCCCTCCGTTGGCTGGCACAATCCTATGGCAAGGGAGTAGAAAGAAGCATTCATTACTTCCGAGAATATTTCCCACGACCCTAGCATACCGTTTAGAAAGACCTAGCTTTTGGGCAAACGCACCATAGGTTAGCGTAGTGCCAAATGGCACCCTTGCCAGCTGTGCCCAGAAGTCTGGTGCGAAACTCGGCACCCTCCCCCCAAGAGCTGTATACTCCTTTGGGCAGAGCAATAGGAAAGCAAAAGCCTCGGCAAGCTCGGGATGTAGTCTCCTCGAACTCGCTAAGGCTTCATTATTTACATTGTCTATTGGATAGCACTTTGTGATGACTTGCTCATAGCTTATCTCACACTCGACTATACCAATTGGTGTATTAAAATAGTAATTCCCCATCTATACAAGCCCTCTTAGATACATAGGGCTTAATCCACTTCTGTACTCTGGAAACATGCTCAGGGTGCTTGGCATACACATCCACATCCTCATACTTCCCAAGCACTCCATGGAGCATTAGGTCGTACTCCTCATTGGGGTTGATATTGATCGTAACAGTAATCTTTTCCAATGGCTCGATCAAATCGGCAAGCTCCTCGAAACGATCTTTTGCCTGGAGCAAGAACTCCTCCTTTGTCATGCCTTCAGGATGACTTCCAAAAGCGAATAGTACTACGTGCTGTATCATATATCAAAACATTGAAAATTCGATCTCGTCTAAGTGGCTATCTTTGTACCCCAAGAAGTAAAGGATACCATCCAACCCCATAGTAGTAATGGACTGCTTCGCACTCTCCTTAACCTTAGGTTTAGCTTGGAATGCAATACCAAGACCTGCGGTAGAGATCATAGGCAAATCGTTGGCGCCATCGCCTACGGCAACGGTTTGTCGGATATCCACCTTCTCTACTTGTGCGATCAAGCGAAGAAGCTCTGCTTTGCGCTTGCCATCGATAATATCCCCTAGGTGTCGACCAGTAAGCTTTCCATCGACTACCTCTAGTTCATTAGCATAGACATAATCGATACCGAACCTATCCTGTAAGTACTTAGCGAAGTATGTAAAACCTCCGGAGAGGATAGCAATCTTGAAGCCCACCTTCTTGAGAATCTTCATGGTACGCTCAATACCATCCATAAGAGGCAGATTCTCCGCTATATCTCTCATCACAGAGACATCCAAACCCTCGAGTAGTGCACAGCGCTCTATGAAGCTCTCATTAAAATCTATCTCTCCTCTCATAGCGCGCTCGGTAATCTCTGCCACCTTATCACCGACGCCAGCTCGCATAGCTAGCTCATCGATGACCTCGGTCTTGATAAGGGTGGAATCCATATCAAAGCAAATTAGCCTACGCATGCGGCGGAACATACTATCCTGCTGGAAAGAGATATCTACCTGATAGTGGTTAGCGACCTGCATAAACCTACGCTGAAGCTCCTCCCTATCTCTTGGATTACCTCTTAGAGATATCTCTATGCTTGCCTTAGGTACACGCTCTTGTTCTATCAGAGGAATACGACCAGTGAGTCGGTCGAGCGCATCGATATTCATACCCTGGGCAGCGACCTCCTTGGTAATGGCTGCCACCATCTCTGCGGTAAACTGTTTTGCCAGAAGAGTAACGATATACTTATTCTTGCCCTGTGCTTCTACCCAATTGGTATAATCTTCGGGAGCTACAGGACGGAAGGTGACAAAGATATTAAGCTCATTGGCTTTGAAGAGCAATTCCTTTAGAATCGTGCCGCTGATAGATGACTCAGCAGCGAAAAGGACACCAAGTGTAAGGTGGTTGTGCGTATCACTCTGACCAATATCAAGGATGGTCACATCATGCTTTGCTAGCGTTTCGGTAATCGCTGCCGAAATACCAGGTCTATCCTTACCACTAAAGATGGCAAGGATTAGTTCTTTGTTGTTTTGCTCTTTATTATCCATTGTCTTTCCATTGTTATTATTATACAATGCGAAGCAAATGTACCTATTTCTGAACATATAGGCAATAGGTTGCTGATTGCTTCGATTTTGGCTAATTTTGCTACTCAATATATATAGTTCTGTATGAAAAGAATCAATGGGCGATTACTCGCCCCAATAATGATACCATTCCTACTTGTAGGGATTCTATATGGATGTGCCAATCGAGTAGCGCCTGATGGCGGACCTTACGATGTGACACCACCAAAGCTCGTCAGTAGTTCTCCCGAAGATAGGGCACTAAATGTAAGCAAGAAACGCTTCGTACTCACCTTCGACGAGTATATACAAATCCAGGATATAGCCAATAAGGTAATCATCTCTCCTCCCCAGATTACTCAGCCTAAGATAGTAGCTGTGGGCAAGAAGGTAACGGTGGAACTGGAAGACGATCTTATCCCAAATACGACTTACTCCATAGACTTTACCGATGCTATTGTGGATAACAACGAGGGTAATCCACTGGAGAACTTCTCGTATGCCTTCTCCACGGGCAATGAAATAGACACCATGGAGATCAGTGGTCGAGTGATTAACATTCGTAACCACGAACCCATGCAGAGCTTACTTGTAGGTGTGCACCCAGAGTCTGCGGGCTGGAACGCTTTTACAGATACGACCTTCAGCCGCATGAGTAGGACTGGAGACCGTGCACAGTTTGTAATGCGAAACATGAAGCAAGGGAGCTACAGAGTGTATGCTCTGAAAGAGAGCGATGGCAACTATCGCCACGATATGCCTACAGATGGGGTAGCATTCCTCAATGAGCTTATCACTACAAGCGCAATGGCAGCTACTCGGCAAGATACGACTTGGGTGGATAGTCTTACCATAGACACGATAAAGACAGTGGCATATACACGCTACCTGCCGGATGATATCGTGTTGCTCTATTACGTGCCAGAAGCAAAGCGTAGATTTATTAGCAAGCGCGAGCGCCCCGACTCTATGCAACTAAGACTTGTGTTCAGTGCCATACCCGAAGGCAAAATCAAGGTACGCCCTATCGACTCCCTTGCTGTGCAAGGCGGCAGTACACCAGTTCTCGATATCAATAGAGAGAAGAAGGAGGTAATGGTCTACTTTACGGACCCTACATGGAAGAGGTATAAGGAGTTTGAAGTCTCTTATACTTCGGTAGACTCCCTAGAGCTACCTATCATGGTGCATGACTCTCTCACGCTCCGCCCATCTGCCCCTAAGCCGATAGAAGACAAGGGGAGACTGAAGGAGACTAATGACAGTATTGCGAAGCCGAAGAGCCCGCTTACGCTTCGCTTCGAGCATAAAGGGGAAGGTGGGACCAGTGATAGCCTGCTCTTCTATAGCTCTCTGCCTATCACTCCTGAGGCATTTAAGGCCTTTGAGCTATTCAATGCGCAGGACTCCATCCTCAAGCCGGTAACCATAGACTCTATCTATCTACTCCCTGGGCGTACTACCGTGGGAATGATAGAGGCGAAGCTATCGTACGACACGAGCTATGAGCTGTATGCCGACAGTGCTAAGTTTACCGATGTGTATGGGCACATGCTCGATGAGACGGTGGTAGATGCGTTCAAGACGAAAGCGAAAGACGCTTTTTCTCAGCTCTCCGTCACGGTAGATGGCGTTGAGGGACCATTTATTGGCGAACTCCTCTCTACCCAAGATGCTGTGCTAAGAGTAGTATACTCCGATAAGCCGACCTTACACTTCAAAGATATTAAGCCTGAGAAGTATGGTTTCCGACTCATCGTGGACAGCAATAATAATGGCAAGTGGGATGCAGGCAACTACCGCGACTCTATCCAGCCAGAGATGGTCTACTACATGCCGAAGATTATTGAAGTAATGGCGAACTGGGATGTAAAGGAGACGCTATCTCCTCTTGCTACCAAGATAGATAAACAGAAGCCCGAAGAGTTGATTAAGAATAAGCCCAAGGCTAAGGAGAAAAAGGATCGCAATAAAGAGCGTGAGGAACAACTCCGCAGACAACGCCAAGGTAATAACCAAGGCATGGGTGGCTTAGGTGATATGGGCGGCATGGGTGGACTAGGAGGCATGAACGACATGATGGGCGGAGGACGAATGTAGTCTAGCCATCAGTAGTCCCGACACCGCATAATAACCACAACCGCTACCATTGAGCATATCAAGCTCTGGTAGCGGTTGTGCTATATGCAGGGCAGTGAAAAAGTGCACTCCTCATTCTCGAGAGGTATTACACCCTCTCTACACTCTTAATCCCTGGGAGCGTACGTAAGGACTTTAGTAAAGGATTGAGGCGAGAAGCTTCCTTTATATATATATGCAGCGTAGCTTGGAAGAGTCCATCTGCGCTCTGTATATTATAGCTACGGAGCGTAAGTTCCTTCTCAGTCCCCACCTGACTAACGACAGCATTGACCACGCTAAGATCATCATGCCCAATTACCCTCAGCACAACCTCACTCCCTCGAGAGGTATCACCTTTCCACCTAGCCTTGAGGATACGATAACCGAATCTATTGAATAAATCAGGAGCATTGGGGCAATTCATTCTATGAATTCGGATACCGCTTCGGGAAGTAAAGGCAAATATCTTATCGCCATATATAGGATTACAACACTTAGCAAGCTGATAATCGATGCCCGATAGGTTATTATCTATCGTTAGGATATCCTCTGTCTCCTCAGCAATAATCTTCTCAGGCAGAGTACTAGAGACAAACTTATCTGCCGAAATATGGCGCTCCTCAGCCTGCTCAGGTTCCTGAAATGCCAGTTTATACTCATCGAGGAACGTATCTAGGTCTGTCTGCTTATTCTGAATTGCGAGGAAGAAGTGACTTGTTGCCTTGTACCCCTTACGCCTTACGAGCTTGGTGAATACAGCCTCATCGTACTCCAGCTTCCGATTACGCAGACGGCGGTTGAGCTCCTCACGCACTAGCTGAATAGACTTTTCAGACTCTATCCTCAGCCATTGCTTAATCTTATTTCTCGCCTTGCTCGTTATCACATACCTCAACCAATCCTGCTTAGGTGTCTGATTGGCAGAGGTATTTATAGAAACGGTATCACCATTCTGTAATTGCTGTCGGATGCTTACATTGCGACCATTGACCTGAGCAGAGACTGTCTTCTCGCCAATCCCCGAGTGTATAGCATAGGCGAAGTCGAGGATAGAAGCACCTTTGGGCAACTTTACTAAGTCCCCCTTGGGTGTAAAGACATATATCTCCTCATCATAGAGATTCATCCTAAACTCCTGCATCACCTCTTCGCTGGTAGCAGACTTATTCTCTAGCGTCCTGCGAACCGTGGTCATAAACTCATCCAGTCCACTCTCGCTCTTAACCCCCTTGTATCTCCAGTGTGCAGCGAGACCCTTCTCCGCTATCTCGTCCATACGTTCGGTACGAATCTGCACCTCTACCCACTTCTGTTGGGGTCCCAATACCGTGATATGCAGACTTTCGTAACCATTAGACTTTGGGATAGATAACCAATCCTTCATCCGCTTAGGATTGGGTTGGTACATATCTGTGATGATAGAGTATGCCTTCCAGCACTGGCTTCTTTCCTCCTCTAGTGGTGCATCGATAATGACACGTATAGCGAATAGGTCATAAATAGCCTCGAACTCTATCTTTTGCTTCACTAGCTTATTACGGATAGAGGAGATAGACTTCGTTCTTCCCTTTATCGTAAACATTAGTCCCGACTCCTCCAAAGCCTTCTTAACTGGATCGATAAAAGAAGCAATATAAGTATCGCGTGTCTTCTTGGTAGCAGCCAGCTTGTCTTTAATAAAATTATATATCTCCCTATCCGTATACTTGAGGCAAAAGTCCTCCATCTCACCCTTGATATTGTACAGCCCCATACGGTGCGCCAGAGGGGCATAGAGGAAGGAAGCCTCCATACTGAGATCCAACTGTAGATCCTCTGAAAGATAATCACCAGCAAGGCGAAGCTGCACCAGTCGCTCGGAAATCAAGATAAGGATAACACGCACATCCTCAGCGAAAGATAGTAAGAAGTGGCTAAAGTTGTCCGAAGTAACCACAGCATTCTTGGCATACAAATCGGTCACCTTTTGCATCAAGCGCAATAAGTAGAGCACATCCTCACTCAGGAAACCCTTCAACTCCTCTTGCGTTACAACACCATCCCGCAAGGGTAATTGTAGGAGTACGGCCATGATAGGCGTACCTCCTATTCCCATCTCATCTACAAGGGTGGTCGCCGTCAATAGTCGCCGAGCTAGGGGATGTATCCCAAACTGATCCTTAAGATCAGGGCGCTCCTTCAGGTACTTCTGTAGTATTTCCTTTACCCTATACCACTCTTTTTCAGAGACATTATGGGGTAAAGCATCGAGACGAACTATAAGCTGCTCTATTGTCGAATATTGATCTAAATCAGTATACTTCTTCATAAAAACTCATTTTATACCACTGGTACGATATAAAAGTAGAGCAAGATACAAATATTCCTTTCAAAATACCAGTAGTCACTATAGTTTTCTATACCTTTGCATCATCATTTCAAATATGCAAAAATATCCAATTGAGTATTTCACTTTTAACTAATAGAAGATTAAACATGAAGAAGTTTATAACAGCTACTGCCTCTATGGCACTCTTATTGGGCGCTTGTACTACAACAGAAAAGGCGCCAGAGTTCAAGGTGACAGCCACAGGCCTGCCCGCCGAAGCTAATGGTACCTACGCCTATATTTACGATGTAACCAATGAGGTCGTGGACTCCGCACTGATAGAAAATGGTTCGTTTACCTTCGTATCGCCAGCCAATGACTCAATTATCAATGTAGTAAAGCTGATGGACACACCTCTGCTTTTCGCTCGTGAGGCTGGGGAGTATACTTTTACTATCACAACCGACTCCATTAGTGACGAAACAAGTATCATCCGTAGCGGTGCTGAGAACAGCGCATTTATGAAGCTACAAAACCTCTATGACGAGTTGAATGACGTAGAAACAAGGTATACTAATGATATAGAGTCAATTGCCGAGAACATCTTAACACCAGATAGTACCCTCACGAAGGAGCAAGAAGCGCAGATTGACTCTATCTATACTATCATGGATACGGAAGCAACGAAAATCAATAAGAAGTATTTCTCAGAGGCTACCAATGCGAGTGTGCAGATTGCAGCACTCAGAAATATGCGTCGCTCAATAGAGCCAGAGGAGTTCATTGCTCTCTACGATCAGGCACCAGAAAGCCTCAAGGCAGAGAAGTCTCTAGCTACATTCTACAAGACTAGTGTGGCAGCTGCAAACACCGCTGTGAGGAAGCAGTTTGTCGACTATCAGATGACCAACCCAGCAGGCGAGACCAAGATGCTTAGTGAATTCCGTACTGAAGGTAAGTACTTCCTACTCGACTTCTTCGCATCATGGTGTGGTCCTTGCCAAAAGTCTATGCCTGTCTTAGCTCAGATAGAGAAACAATATGCTAAGATACTCTCTTCGGCTAGCATCGCTATCTGGGAGCGCGATGAGGATGGTACGGCTTATGCCAATGCTGTAAAGAAACTCAAGATCACTTGGCCTACCTTCCAAGACGGCAATCGTATTGATGGCAAGAACCAAAGTATGGGTGCTGAGACCTATGGCGTAATAGGTGTACCTACTTTCATCCTCTTCTCTCCAGAAGGCGAGATCATCGTACGTACGCACGATGTTACCGAAATCAAGGCTAAGCTCGACGAGCTCAATAAGTAATATGCATCCCAAGGAATAGGGAATAGTGTTACATATAATCGAGACGGCTATGCTCTGTTGAGCGTAGCCGTCTCGATTCTTTTCTAGGTTAGGGTACAGCTTCGTTACTTTCTTCTCACGCTAGGGAGGAGATAGGTCTGCATACAATACTCCTATGGTATCACTATTTTCAAGAGCTACTCCCTAGAGTAGAGAGAGTCCCTCCCCAGAGGGACTGGAGTTTTTCCCGCGAGAGACTCGAGTCCCTCGCGGGAGAGACTAATGCAAATAGCTAGAGTAAATATTGTCGCGACCTAGAGAGAGAAATGCTTGAGACGTGCTAAAGCCTTGCCAGATGGTACTAAATTGTTATCTTTGCGATTATATTAAAATGCAATTAAATTGGGAATTATGATATTGCGCAGAAGTATACTTTGGGGATTACTAATCGTAGTAGGGTTATTTATGAGCTCAACGCTTGTGTTTGCTCAGCAGTCTACGAGAAGCCATACTGTAGTGGCTGGAGAAACACTCTATGCGATTAGCCGCCAATACGGCGTAGCTGTGGATGAACTCATCAGGCTCAATCCAGAGGCTAAAAATGGGATAAAGATTGGGGAAGAAATCAAGCTTCCGGGCACTAAAACTGCTAAAGAAGCGACCTCAGGACCTACCTACCACAAGGTAGGAGCGGGCGAAACGCTTTACTCTATTTCAAGGAAATATGGGATTTCACCCAATGCATTACTGGCAGCGAATAGTTCTATTAGTAATGCAGATAAGCTATCGGAGGGCATTATTATAGTGATTCCAGAAGCACAGAACGATAATTTTGTAGTGAGAGAACAGGGGACGACTCCTACCACAAGTAAAACGCCCCAAAAGGTGACAGGCTTGAAGACCTACAAAGTGCCTGCAGGGGCTACTATTTACAGTCTACTACAAGAGACGGGATGGTCTGAGGAGCAATTGTTTCACTATAATCCTCAGATACGAAGTGGGCTAAAGGCAGATGTAACTATCTTGATTCCTGACACTTCCCTACCTAATAATGTAGCGGTAAATAGCCAAAGAGCTTTCCCTATGGATTCGGGGTATACAGTGGTCTTGGCACTGCCTTTTAGTAACGATAAGGGGCGACGCTTTGCGATGTACTACGAGGGTTTCTTGATGGCTTTACTCGAGGCAAAAGAAGCGGGTACGAACATCCATCTTTATGCTGTCGATAGTAATGACTCAAGTATGACTGAGACTTCTGGGTTACTTGGTAGTCTGCCGAAGATAGACATGATTCTGGGCGGAGTCTCGGATAATTCTATTAATAAACTAGCAGAGATTGCAAGGGCAAAAAATGCTACTTACGTGATCCCATTCACCTCGAGAGACTATACAGAGATAGCAGAGAGGGGCGCAAAGCTATACCAAGTGAATACACCCCACCAAGCCTTGTTTGATGAGACTGCTCGGAAGTTCGCATCCGAATTTAAGGGCTCTGTTGTTCAATTTGTGAAGTTCCCTGGGGACACGAACAATAAGGAGGCTTTCATTTCTACCCTCAAGCGAGAGCTTGACAGAGTACATATCCCATACAGAGAAGTCGATCAGTCAGAATTTAGAGATGTGAGCGCTGTACAATCCCTCGCTATGGATAATCTTAAAGCTGTGGTTGTACCGGATGCAGGCTCAATGACGGCGGCCAACAATGTGCTGACAACGATTGCTCTAGCTCAAGATAGTTTGGGGATATACAATGTTACTGCGTTTGGTTATCCTGAGTGGCAGACATATGGCAATTCTATTAGTCAGAAGCTCAAGAAGATCGAGGGCACTTTCTATACCACGTTTTTCTCGGAGCCTGAAAATAGCACCTACAAGGAGTTTGAAAAGGAGTTTAGGGGTTGGTACGAGCATGGTCTGGGTACCACCTACCCTAGATACAGTCTGCTCGGATACGATACAGGTCGCTACTTCATCACCATGATGAGTAACAGTGCTAGCCTACCCAAGGTATGGCGAGGGATTCAGAGTAAGTTCGAGTTTGAGCAAAGTACTCGCTCAGCAGGACTGAAGAGTAATTTGGGCGTGTTTTTTATCCAGTATAGAAGGACAGGTGAAGCGAGGAGGGACTAATGCGTAAGTTCATATATACTACAGCACTACTACTGTTGTCACTAGTAGCCGTGGAGGCATCGGGACAAGCACTGAAGTATCAACCTCGTTTTATGGTTGGTCCTACGGTGGGCATCAATATTAGTAATATGATTTTTGCCCCTAAGGTATACCAAGGGCTGAAGATAGGCTACGACGCTGGTGTGGTATTGCGCTACGATGTAGGGCATGTCTATGATATGCCCAATGTGGCTGGAGGTATATGGCTAGAAGTAGACTATTCGGTTCGCGGATGGAAAGAGAAGCCTCGAGACCTACCAGAACAATATGCGAAGTCCAATCTCACCTACCAGCGGACGCTCTCTTATGTAAGTGTTCCTGTACTTACCCACCTTACATTTGGGCAGAAAGCCCTAAAGTTCACGGTAGACTTGGGAGCCCACTTCGGGTATCTTTTGGCGGAGAGTTCGAGTGGCAACTTCCCAAAGGAAGGGATTCAAGGAGTGGTTACTCGACAGCATACAATGCCAGTGGAGCATAAATTTGCATGGGGTATAGGTGGTGGTGTAGGTAGTGAGTATCATTTCGATAAGATAGTTGCAGGCATACGTGCTTCATATGTATATGGGTTGGGTGAAATCTATGGTAACTCCCGAAGTGACTACTTTGGTAAATCCTCAGAGCAGGTGATAGCAGCTAAGGCATACGTACTTTTCTCTTTCTAGTGTATAAACTACTCAATTCCCCTTCGTATAGTTGTAAATAAGCAAAAAAAATAGTATTTTTGCCAAAAGCTTAAGACGGTTCCAACAACTTACTATCATATAAAAGCTTTACATTAGTTTCATACATTAAAGTTGATTATAATATAAATGAAGCCAATTAATATTGAACGTCATTACACATGTTCGTGTTATGCTGGAGGTGACGAAGGTGCTTACTTCGAAGTTCAAATGAACGCACAGGAGTCTTCTGAGATTACTAGTGGTAGTCAAATTCTCTTGGTATTCGTCAATTGTAACGATACTAGATATACCATTTCAAGTAGCGAAGAAGGTAGCCCTAATAATGTAAATGAGACGCGCAATGCTCCTTTCGGGATGCTTATCGATAGTAATCATACCCTACGCGTTATGCTAGGAGAGCGTGGTGTACTTCAGATATTCAAGTTCGATAGAATCTCACACCTCTGCAATGGTTACAGTTTTAGTAACCTTCGGAGATATGCCCCACTAACAATGGCGCACAGGACTATCGAGGTATACGAACCACTTAAACTTGCTTTGGCTACTATTTATAGGTACTACAACGATGGTCTGAAGTGCTCTGATATGATGGAAGCCAAGCTCAAGGAGGTATTCTTTGTCCTTTCGGGATACTACAAACCAGAGGTATTGGGAGAACTACTCGCTCCTCTCTTGAGGAAAGAAGTAGACTTCAAGGAATTTGTGATGATGAACCACTATCGTGCGAAGTCTGTTCAGGAGCTAGCAGAACTACGTGGAATGGATCTACGAAAGTTCAATAAGCTATTTAAGGAGACTTTCAATGTACCTCCATATACATGGATGCTGGAGCAGAAAGCAGATCTAATAGAGGAACGACTATCGGATCCTACCGTACCATTTAAAGATATTATGGATGAGTTTAGGTTCTCTAGTCCCAGCCACTTTACTGTGTTCTGCCGTAGACAATTCAATAGGACGCCATCACAGCATCGTAAGGAGCTCGTGAAAGAAGAGGCTGAGCGTAGGGCTGCTGAGCGTAGGGCAAATAACCCTCACTACTACAACCAGACTGGAAAGGGGATGTAATCGCTCTTTCAGTTTCAGCGCAACACAAAAGGGCTCGCTTGGATAATCCCAGCGAGCCCTTTTGTGTTGCGCTTCGTATTGTCTACTTAGACATTAAATCGGAAGTGCATGATATCGCCATCTTGCACAATGTAATCCTTACCTTCTACAGCAAGTTTTCCAGCCTCCTTGACTCCCTGCTCACTTCCATAAGAGATAAAGTCGGCGTACTTAATTACCTCGGCACGGATAAACCCTTTCTCGAAGTCAGTGTGGATAACACCTGCAGCCTGCGGTGCCTTCCACCCCTTAGTATAAGTCCAAGCCCTGACCTCTTGCACACCAGCAGTAAAGTAAGTCTCGAGGTTTAGTAGTGCATATGCACTGCGAATAAGTCGTGACACACCGCTTTCCTCTAGACCAGCAGCCTCAAGGAACTCCTGTCGCTCCTCGTAGGTCTCTAGCTCGGCAATCTCACTCTCGGTCTGAGCAGCTATTACGAGTATCTCTGCGCCCTCATCCTTTACTGCCTCACGAACCATCTCCACATACTTATTCCCAGTGGCAGCAGACGCTTCATCCACATTACATACATATAGGATAGGCTTTGCGGTTAGGAGGAACAGCTCCTTAAGTGCCTTCTGCTCCTCCGGCATATCAAAGGATACTGTGCGTGCCGACTTCCCTTCGAGCAAAACAGAGTGTACCTTGGAGAGTACATTAAAGAGCACCTTTGCCTGTGCGTCACCACCTGTCTTTGCCTGTTTCTCTACTCTTTGGATACGGGATTCAACTGTCTCAAGGTCTTTGAGCTGTAACTCCATATCGATTACTTCCATATCTCTTACGGGATTGACTGAGCCATCGACGTGAGTGATATTATCATCATCAAAGCAACGTAGTACATGGATAATAGCATCGGTTTCTCTGATATTTGCGAGAAACTTATTGCCAAGTCCTTCTCCCTTACTAGCCCCCTTGACTAGACCTGCAATATCAACAATTTCCACTGTAGTCGGCACTATTCGCTGTGGATTCACTAATTCTGCAAGCTTATTTAACCGCTCATCAGGGACTGTTATCACACCTACGTTAGGCTCGATAGTACAAAAGGGGAAATTAGCTGACTGTGCCTTCGCATTAGAAAGGCAATTGAAAAGAGTAGACTTCCCTACGTTTGGTAGCCCAACAATACCGCATTGTAATGCCATACTTACTTATTATTACTTTGGTTAATACTCTTCTTATACTCTTCTAGATGCTTCTCTAGATCTATGGGGTTAG
The DNA here is from genome assembly GCF_018206105.1 of Porphyromonas levii. Classification (NCBI taxonomy): domain Bacteria; kingdom Pseudomonadati; phylum Bacteroidota; class Bacteroidia; order Bacteroidales; family Porphyromonadaceae; genus Porphyromonas; species Porphyromonas levii. Next base: position 22,812 of record NZ_JADRGN010000022.1, on the reverse strand, counting down.
CGACGACTTCTTCGCTGACCGCAGCATCTATCACTTGCTTAATATCTGTAACGTATACAAACTCCAAACCCGAGAGGTACTCTGACTTGATCTCCTCTATGTCCTTACGATTATCCTCGCACAGTACAATAGTCTTGATCCCATAGCGCTTAGCAGCGAGGATCTTTTCCTTTATGCCTCCAACTGGTAACACCTTCCCTCTCAGTGTTATCTCTCCAGTCATCGCCAGATTAGGCTTCACCTTGCGCTGTGTAAAGGTAGAGATAAGCGAGGTCACTAGTGTTATTCCCGCACTTGGACCATCCTTAGGAATAGCACCTTCGGGCACATGGATATGTACGTTGAGTGAGTCGAAAAGCTCGAATGGAATGCCATATGTCTTTGAATTACTCTTGATATACTCCATCGCTAGAATCGCAGACTCCTTCATCACATCCCCAAGATTACCGGTGATGGTTAGCTTACCAGACTTAGATGGACTTATTGCGCTCTCTACTAAGAGTACCTCCCCACCTACGCTTGTCCACGCAAGACCAGTTACAACACCCGCTCTATCATTACCCTCATACCGCTCATCTAAGAACTTAGGAGAGCCAAGATAGTCTTTCAAGTCCGTAGGATTGATAATAATAGGTAGCATAAGAGATACATCTGCTTCATCTTCAGCCGACGCAATCTTACGCGCCACCTTGCGAAGTAGTGATGCTATAGCCTTCTCCAACTGACGTACCCCGCTCTCTCGGGTATAGCCCTCGATAAGAGCAGCTATCGTACGTTTCCCTATCTTCACTTGGTTTTTCTTAAGACCATGATTCTCTATCTCCTTAGGGATAAGATGGCGAGTAGCAATCTCGACCTTCTCCTCCATGATATAGCCACTCACCTCTATCATCTCCATACGATCACGAAGTGGGGCAGGGATATCACCTACATTATTTGCCGTCGCAATAAATAGCGCCTTACTCAAATCGTAGTCGATATCGAGGTAGTTATCGTGAAAGGTATTATTTTGCTCTGGATCCAATACCTCCAGAAGAGCAGAAGAGGGATCACCCTTATAGTCGCTCGATAGTTTGTCCACCTCATCCAGCACAAAGACAGGATTAGAACTACCCGCCTTGAGGAATCCCTTTATGATACGCCCAGGCATAGCTCCAATATAAGTGCGTCTGTGTCCTCGTATCTCTGCCTCGTCATGTAGACCGCCAAGAGAAATACGCACATACTTACGCTTTAGCGCATCCGCAATACTTTTGCCAAGCGAGGTCTTTCCCACTCCAGGAGGACCATACAAACAGATGATCGGAGAACGCATATCGCCCTTTAGCTTCAAGACAGCCAGATGGTCTAAGATACGCTCCTTTACCTTATCGAGACCGAAGTGGTCCTTGTTGAGTGTCGCTTCGGCATTCTTCATATTGAAGTTATCCTTAGTATATTCGCCCCAAGGCAAATCCAGCATAGTCTCAATATACTGATTCTGGATACTATAGTCTGGACTCTGGCTAGGCATACGCTGTAGCTTAGCTATCTCCTTTTCGAAAATAGCCTGTACATCCTCGCTCCACTTCTTTGTAAGAGCCCTCTTCTCCAGTTCCTGTATCTCAGCATCATCGCCACCCTGAAGTTCTTCCTTTATCACCTTCATCTGCTGCTGAAGGAAGTAATCCTTCTGCTGCTTATCCATATCGGTACGCGTACGCTGGTTGATATCTTGCTTGATCTCTGCCTGAGCTAATGTCTTATTGAGTGAACGCTGCATTTGGAATGCTCTCGTCTTGATATCATCCAGCATCAAGAGCGAGATACGTTCATTCATAGACTGAGGGAAATAGGTACAAGCAAAGTTGACTATCCCCTCTTGGTGCGTCATCTTCATCAGGCTAGAGACAAACTGTCTAGGTGTCTCTCCCTGAACAATCATCTGCTTCACCATCGTCTCTTTAAGGAGCTCCGTCAGTGCCTGGTATTCCATATCCTCCTCTGCAGGGTATATATCCTCCAGCAGACGGTACTTACCCATCCAATAGGGTTCGGTACGTGTCAATTGTGTCAGTTCAGCTCTCTGTTTACCCTGCAATACCACGGTAAGCAGATCGTCATTAACTTCCATAATACGAATGACCTCAGCGATAGTCCCTATCGGTACCATATCCTCCATCTGAGGATCCTCCGTATCGGGATTTTTCTGAGACACCACTAGCACATGCCTATCACGTTTGTTTTCCAGACTATCTATAATCAGTTTGCTTTTCTCTCGCGCCACCATCACAGGGATAGTCACGGCAGGGAAAAGGAGCATATCTCTGAGTGGGAGCACAGGGATAGTCTTATTCAGCTTCTTGCTATTGAGACTATAGTCTGGGGTATCACCCTCAGGTATAATCATCGGTAGCATCTGCGATAGACTGCCTGTTCCCTCATCAAATTCATTCATAAGAAAATCTTTATTCATCCTAATTCATCACCCTCCTCTCATCAGTTGATAGGCAAATAGTATGCCAATACCCTACCCCATATAATCTCTATAGAAGTCCAATGCCTCTTCCCACTGCTTCCTACTCACTTTACCGACAAATGCATCGCCAACGCCATGTAGTAGCACCATAGATAGTATTCCATCCTCCACCCTCTTCTTATCTTTGAGAGCCAATAGCCATAGTGCCTCATAATCATCACAGTCAAAGGAGACTATTGGGAACTGCTCCTTCACCGCCCTAGCTACCGAAGTCAAGAGCTTCTCTGCTAGTCCATACCACTTATAGCATATATACAGAGCTACCACAATACCGGCAGCTACACCTATTCCGTGCGGAACTGAGTGCCCTCTCTCCAGCGACAAAGCCTCAATAGCATGCGAGAAGGTATGCCCCAAGTTGAGCTGAGCCCTTTTGCCTGTATCGAAGAGGTCTTCCCCCACTATATCAAGCTTAAACTGCATCACACGACTCAGCAATTGAGGAGAAAGCTCCTCAAGGCTCAGTACCTCCTTCAAGCTATCTCTGTCCATCAGTAGACCATACTTTAACAGTTCCCCCAACCCAGAGACAAGCTCCCTTTCTGGCAATGACTCCAGAAACGCTAGAGACACCCACACCTTCTCGGCTTCATAAAAGGTCCCCACCATATTCCTAGCACCGCCAAAGTCTATAGCGGTCTTTCCTCCTATCGAAGCATCAATCATGCCCAGTAAAGTAGTAGGAATATGCACCAAGTGAAGACCCCGCATATAGGTACTCGCCACAAAGCCACCTAAGTCACTAATCGCACCACCACCTAGGGTCACCAAGTAATCCTGCCGTGTATATCCAAGCTCCAAGAGGCTCTGCCAAAGATACTGCGCTACCTCTAGCTGCTTTCCCTCCTCTCCCTCGGGCACCACCAGTAGATCCACCTCTTCATTGGCTATAAGTGGATAGCAGAGCTCCATAGTGGTTTCATCCACTAGGAGCCCTACTCTATGTGACGAAGCTAGCTCAGACAGTCGTTGAGCTACGTCCTCGATATCTAAAATAGCTATTTCTACCGCCACTCGTTTATAGTCCAAGCTTATCTAGCACCTCTTTTACAGCGGCATCCAGACCCTCAGGCTTCTTACCTCCTGCTGTAGCGAAGGTAGGCTGACCTCCTCCACCACCTTGGATATGCTTGCCTGCTTCACGAACCAAAGCACCTGCATTGTGTCCTTTGCCCACAAGACCATCCGAAAGCATCAGAGTCAAGACCGCCTTGCCTTCCTCATTAGACCCAGCTATAAATACGAAGTCCTCATCCTTGACCTGAGCCTTCACCCCAAACGCAATATCCTTTGCCATAGCCGAAGGCACAGAGACGGAAAGATGATAAAGCTTCACGCCACTTCTTTCTTTGCCCTCCTGAACCAACTGCTGCACTAGCGCATGCTTACGCTCATCCTGAGCCTGCCTTAGCTCCTTACGCAGTTGCTCATCCTCCGAAAGCATTCGTTCAATAGACTTTACCAAGTCTGGAGTATTTTGGAATAGTCCCTGTAGCTCCAGCATCGTATCTTGGAGCGAGAAGTAATATTCATCGGCACCCATGCCAGTCACAGCCTCTATACGGCGAATACCAGCAGCAATAGAGCTTTCGGATACTATCCTAAGGGCACCAATTACTCCTGTGCTAGGCACATGCGTACCACCACATAGCTCTATAGAGTCGCCATACTTAATCACGCGCACCTCCTCGCCATACTTCTCTCCGAAAAAGGCCATTGCCCCCATTGCCTTTGCCTCATCAATAGGCATAGACCTATGCTCCTCTCGGATACTATCTTGGCGAATAGCCTCATTTACCTTACGCTCTACCTCACGAAGCTCCTCACGAGTCATCTTGGAGAAGTGAGAGAAGTCAAAACGAAGCAATTTATCACTCACATACGATCCTTTCTGCTCTACATGCTTGCCCAACACCTCACGAAGAGCGTGGTGTAGCAGGTGAGTAGCGCTATGATTTGCCTCCGAGCGGCGGCGACGCTCTACGTCAATCCTTGCTACAAAGGTCTGGGTAGGATTGGCTGGCACCTTTTCGAGCACAGATATCGGGAGGTTATTCTCCTTCACCGTGTCCAATACCCTTATCACCTCTCCATCTTCCATTCCTGTAAGAATACCTTGGTCTCCTATCTGACCACCACCCTCTGCATAGAAAGGATTGCGACTGAGTACAGCCTGCACACTCTTCTGCTTTTTCTGCTCCACCTCGCGGTAGCGTAGAATCTCTGCTTCAGCCTCAACAAAATCGTAGCCAACAAATTGACCTTCGCCCTTGTGTAACTCAACCCAGTCGCCTGCCGTAATATGAGCCGCGCTTCTAGCTCGCTCTTTTTGCTTTTGCATCTCCACCTCAAAGCCCTTGAGGTCTGCTTCTAGACCACGCTCTCTGAGGATAAGTTCGGTAAGATCGGTAGGGAATCCATAGGTATCATATAGCTCAAATACTACTGAGCCTGGCAACACCTTCGCTCCATCCTTAAGATCCTCCACGATATGCTGCTCAAGCAGAGACATACCAGTCTCCAACGTACGCAAGAAAGAAGCCTCCTCTTGCATAATCACCTTGGTAATGATACTCTCCTGACTTTTTAGTTCGGGATAATGCCCACCCATTAACTCTATCAATGTAGGAAGGAGCTTATATAGGAATGGCTCATGCTGCCCCAAGAAGGTGTAACCATAACGCACTGCACGACGAAGAATACGGCGTATCACATAGCCTGCTTTGGCATTGCTTGGAAGCTGTCCATCCGTAATACTAAAAGCAATTGTGCGTACGTGGTCGGCTATCACTCGCATCGCTACATTCTGCTCTTCGTGTGCGCCATACTGCACCTTGGATAGCTCCGCTACTTTGTCAATAAGAGGCGTAAATACATCTGTATCATAGTTACTCCTCTTGCCTTGTAGAGCCATGCACAGACGCTCTAGACCCATACCAGTATCAATCACCTTATTGGGGAGACCTACGAGCGAACCATCGGCTTTACGATTGTATTGCATGAAAACGAGGTTCCAAATCTCTACCACCTGAGGATGATCATTATTTACAAGGCTCTTACCATCAATCGCCTTGCGTTCCTCATCACTACGTAAGTCTACATGAATCTCTGAGCAAGGGCCACAAGGACCAGTCTCTCCCATCTCCCAGAAGTTATCATGCTTATTGCCATTGATAATCCTATCGGCACTTATGTGCTCTCTCCAAAAACCTGCAGCCTCCTCATCACGCTCCAAACCCTCCTCCGGAGCGCCCTCAAAGATGGTTACATACAATCTATCCTTGTCGATACCATATACTTCGGTTAGCAGCTCCCATGCCCAAGAGATAGCCTCTTTCTTGAAATAATCTCCGAAGCTCCAATTGCCTAGCATCTCAAACATGGTGTGGTGATAGGTATCGTGCCCTACCTCCTCAAGGTCATTGTGCTTACCGCTTACACGCAAACACTTCTGACTATCCGCAATACGACCATACTTTATAGGTGCATTGCCGAGGATAATGTCCTTAAATTGATTCATGCCAGCATTGGTAAACATCAATGTAGGATCATCCTTTATCACCATAGGAGCAGAAGGAACTATTTTATGCTCCTTCCCTTCGAAAAACTCCAAAAATCTCCCCCTTATCTCATTTACTGTCATCATAAACCCAAAATGATCATCCACAAGTACTTTTATTTAATGGGCAAAGATAACAAATATGTAGCAGTTTTAGGCACTCGACACAATAGAAGTACACCCGACAACAAATGCACAATAACACAAGTAGCAGTACAAATAAATATGTACCTTTGCGGGAGAAGTGAAACAACTAGAAAAATATGAGAAATACATGAATACAGAAACTCCTATCAGCCCAATACCAGAGGAAGAAATAAGGTGGAACCTACTTCCCGAGCAACTAAGCCATTGTATCATAGCAGACTGTCCTTTGGCAGGAAAGTGCTTGCGCTACCTTAGCTACTACTATTCCCAACCAGATGACTTCGTGCATAGTTATCTCCACCCCAAAAGAAGTTCAATAGGAATAGGAGAGAAGTGCTCCTACTACCTCCCCAATACCCTTTCCCACCTGCCTCTCGGATTCATTAAGGGGCTTGCACATGTCTCCTCTGGAGATGCGGATCGCATCCGCAAAGAGATTATGTCCGAACTCAAACTCAGCAAAACCGTCTACTACAATTGGCGAAAAGGGAGCCAAATCATCCCAGAAGAAGCTCGAGATATACTGATTCGCATATTCGAGAAATACAATGTCAAAGCAGATCAGATTTTCGACAATACAGTAGATCGTTACCCCAGCTATTATTCCAAAGCCATTGACGCTAAAGAATAAAAGCACCTCTTCGGCAGTTCTTGAATTAGATGCTATAAGATAAAATAGTACGAGGCGCTACTACCTCCAGGTACTATACATCTTACCCAAAGTCTCTCCCGCGAGGGACTAGAGTTTTTCTCGGGAGGAACTGGAGTCTCTCCCGCGAGGGACTGAAGCCGCTATAGTATCTAGAGGTCAAAACTCTACGATGTCATCTTATTGTCTATCGATCTCTATGGCTCTTAATATTGTTATTTAGCAAGTAATAGAGAAATAAAGGGATAATGTACTGAATAAGTAAGTATTTATACTTAACTTTGCACCGTGAAAGGGAATGGAGAGAAGGGAAACTCTCTTACCGTTTCATGCAACCCGATTTTTAGCTCAAGAACAACTAGAGTATTTTTAACTATGAATGGAAAGACCGTTGTGACAGGTGTGATTGGAGCAGACGCTCATGCTGTAGGCAATAAGATTATTGCTTTTGCACTCACTCAAGCAGGATACAATGTGGTAAATCTTGGTGTAATGGTTTCACAAACCGAGTTTATCAATGCGGCGATTGAGACAAATGCAGATGCAATTCTTGTCTCTTCACTCTATGGGCACGGTGAGATTGACTGCCAAGGGCTTCGAGAGAAGTGTGATGAGGCAGGTCTGAAAGGTATACCCCTACTAGCAGGTGGCAATCTTGTAGTAGGAAAGCAGGAATTTACAGACGTAGAGGCTCGCTTCAAGAAGATGGGCTTCGATTGTGTGTACCCACCAAACACCCCTATTGAAACGACTATAGCAGACCTCGATAAGATCTTAGGTCTATAAACGGTTACATATAAACATTGTAACTAGATATGAGGTATCTAACTGCGGACTTTGGAAGTACGTACACCAAAGTGACCGCTATCGACACAGAGAAGTGTGAGATAGTGAGCACTGGAGCAGCCTTCACGACCATCGAAACGGATGTAATGGAGGGGCTTAGCAATGCACTTTCGGAGCTCCACAAGAAACTAGGCGCTCCTTGGGAGTACGATCGTTTTCTCTGTTGTAGTAGCGCTGCAGGAGGACTCAAGATGGTCGCTTCAGGCCTAGTCCCCGAACTCACGGCTAAGGCTGCGCGTACTGCAGCAAGTAGCGCTGGGGCAAAGGTGGTCAAAACCTACTCTTTTGAAATCAGCCGAAAGGAAGCTGAGGAAATTGAGCAGATTGCTCCCGATTTGATTCTATTATGTGGAGGGACCGATGGAGGCAACCGCGAGACGGTAATCAATAATGCACGAACCCTCTCCAAAGTAAAGGGCAATTTTACCATTGTAATGGCAGGCAATAAGAATGCAGCCGATGAGGTAGCCCAGATATTAAAAGATGCGGGTAGGTCATGCGTAGTGACAGACAATGTAATGCCTGACTTTAGCACCCTCAATGTACAACCAGCGAAGGAGTGCATCATGCAGCTATTCATTGATCGTATTATTGAGGCAAAGGGACTAAGCAAAGCCCAGGAAAAGGCACACAATGAGATTATCCCTACCCCATTGGCTGTACTCAACGCTTGTGAACTACTAAGCAAAGGTACGCACAACGTAGAAGGTATTGGAGAATTACTGGCGATAGACCTAGGTGGTGCAACAACGGATGTGTACTCTATAGCTATTGGTGAGCCAACGGCCCCTAATATCGTACAGAGAGGACTCCCCGAGCCCCCTTGTAAGCGAACTGTAGAAGGTGACTTAGGTATGCGCTATAGCCTCACCTCTCTAGCAGACGAAATGGATCTGTTCGAAGCTGGTAAACCTTTGGGATTATCAGACGAAGAACTGAAGGATTGGGTAGCAGCGTGCTCTACTACTCCATCACGTCGTGCTGAAGATGAGCGTGAAGCCAATATGGAGAAGGTGCTTGCCAAAGGTGCTGTATCTATAGCAACAGATAGGCATGTAGGGCATATCAAGTCGGTGTACACCCCTATGGGTCAGCTATTCACCATTGATGGCAAAGACCTTTCTAAGGTAGAGAATGTCCTGGGAATAGGTGGGGCGATCATTCACAGCGATGATCCTGCATACGTACTAGGAGGTTCGGTTTTCGATCCAACCAATTACGAGTCAGCTCGACCCAAAGAACCGACCTTCTATATAGACAAATCGTACATTATGGCCTCTATGGGGCTACTCAGTGCTGAACTTCCGGATGTAGCTTTGGAAATCATGAAGAAAGAGCTCAAGAAGGTGAAGCGATAAGAACGCAATAATTAACAACCCACACATTATATGTAATATGGAAATCCGTAACGTCAGAATCAGTGACGCTGAATTTCAGAGAGAGAGAGAAGAGGTACTTAAGCAGTGGACTACTGGAGCTGGTGTCAACTTCGAGGAGGCCGTAGAGTACCAAAAGGGTATTGCAAAGTCTAAGCGCTTCGATGAGAAGCTACAGAAAGCAGACAAAGAGGGTGTCACCCTTATCCAGCCACGTGCTGGAGTGGCGCTATATGATGAGCATATCAAGCTACTTCAGTTCCTAGAGCGTGAAGGTGAGGCAGACCTACTTCCATCTACTGTGGATAGCTACACTCGTCTTAATAGGTATACTGAAGCTCAGAACGGTATCGAGAAGAGTAAGGAGAGCGGTCGCTCAATGCTGAATGGTTTCCCTATCGTTAACTATGGTGTGGATATATGCCGTACAGTGACTTCAGCACTCAAAAACCCAGTGCAGGTACGTCATGGTACGCCTGACGCCCGTCTACTTACCGAAATTTCTATCGCAGGTGGTTTTACCTCATACGAGGGTGGTGGTATCTCATACAATATCCCCTACTCTAAAGACTACTCACTTGCCAAGACAATTGAGTATTGGCAATACACCGATAGATTGGTCGGCATGTATGCTGAGGCTGGAGTAAATATCAACCGTGAGCCATTTGGACCACTCACAGGTACGCTCATCCCAGCTTGTATCTCCAACTCTGTAGCTATCATTGAGGCACTCCTAGCTGCTACTCAGGGTGTGAAGGACTTAACCGTAGGTTATGGTCAGTGCGGTAACCTTATCCAAGACGTAGCCGCAATCCGCTCACTAAAGAAGCAGACCAATGAGTATCTAGCTAAGTACGGCTATAGCGATGTAAAGGTAACAACTGTATTCCACCAGTGGATGGGTGGTTTCCCTCAGGACGAGGCTAAGGCATTTGGTGTTATCTCTTGGGGGTCTGCAGCTGCAGCACTAGCTAAGGCTACAAAGGTAATAGTGAAGACTCCGCACGAGGCAATGGGAGTACCTACCATGGAAGCCAATGCTGCTGGTTTGCGTGCTACTAAGCAGGTAATCTCTATGCTACGTGATCAGGACTTTACCAGTATCCCTGCCGTGATAGCTGAGTCTGAAATCATCGAGCGCGAGGTCAATCAGATCATGGACAAGGTATTTGAGCTCGGCAAGGGAGACCTTGCACAAGGCGTGATTGCGGCCTTCGAATCGGGAGTCCTTGATATCCCATTCGCACCTAGCAAGTACAATGCTGGTAAGGTGATGCCAGCTCGTGACAATAGTGGTGCTGTACGTATCCTCGATGCGGGTAACCTACCATTTAGCCAAGATATTCTAGACTTCCACCGCAGCAAGCTAGAGGAGCGTGCGAAAGCAGAAAACCGTACCGTAAGCTTCCAAATGGTGATAGATGATGTATATGCTATCAGTAAGGGCTTCCTTGTAGGGCGTAAGCAATAATTGACAATAGAACAAACACACATAATTAAATATAGTTATGAAAATTAAGAAAGTAGTATGTGCCGCTGGAAAGACGGGGTTTTACTTCGATGATCAGCGTGCTATTAAGAGAGGTGCAGTAAGTGATGGTGCTTTCTACTCTGGAGAGACTGTTACGGATGGTTTTACCAGCGTTCGCCAAGCAGGAGAGTCTATCTCTGTACTCTTCATCCTAGAGGATGGACAGGTTGCGCATGGTGACTGTGCAGCAGTACAGTATTCTGGTGCAGGCGGTAGAGACCCTCTATTCCTTGCAAAGAACTTTATCCCAGTAATACTAAAGGAGATTGCTCCTATGTATGAGGGTAAGGATATCACTACTTTCCGCGAGATGGCTGACAAGGTAGACAAGTTTGTCCGCCCAGAAACTGGGAAGCAGTTCCACACCGCTATCCGTTACGGAGTTACTCAGGCTTGCCTAGACGCCGTAGCTAAGAGCCAACATAAGCTAATGGCTCAGGTGATAGCAGCAGAGTACAACACAACTATCTCCGACACAATGGTACCCATCTTTACACAGTCTGGTGACGATAGGTACACCAATGCGGACAAGATGATTATGAAGGAGGCTGAAGTGCTACCACACGCGCTCTTCAATCATGTGGAGCAGAAGACCGGTCTAAAGGGTGAGAAGCTACTCGCTTACGTAGAATGGCTACGCAATCGTATCCTCGAGAAGCGTACTCGCGATAGCTACAATCCTATCTTCCACATTGATGTATACGGCACACTAGGTGTGGTATTCGATAATGACTTCGAGAAGATTGCAGACTACATTGGCACTCTAGCTGAGGCTGCTAAGCCATTCCACCTACGTATTGAAGGTCCAGTAGATGTTGAGGAGAAGTGGGCACAGGTCAAGGCACTACATGAAATCCGTCGCCACATGGATGATAAGGGTATCGATGCTGAGATCGTAGCTGATGAGTGGTGTAATACCCTTGAGGATATCATCGACTTCTCTAAGGACAAGGCAGGCCACATGGCACAGATTAAGACCCCAGACCTTGGTGGTATCAATAACACAATTGAGGCTGTACTCTATTGCAAGCAACACGATATGGGAGCTTACCTAGGTGGTACTTGCAACGAGACCAACCGTTCAGCTGAGATTTGCGCACACATCGCAATGGCTACACAACCAAAGCAAATGCTCGCTAAGCCTGGTATGGGTGTAGACGAGGGCTACATGCTTGTATTTAATGAGATGAGCAGAATCCTTGCACTCAAGGATCTCATCTAAATAAAATAGAGAAAGGAAAGAGAAATGGAAGAGATAAGAGTACTATCCCCTACCGCAATCCTCGGCTATGGCTTCCCTATGGAGTCTTTTGAGGAGGGTATGAAGCGTAACCCACATGTGATAGCAGTGGACGCTGGTTCTACAGACCCAGGTCCTTACTATCTCGGTGCTGGTATCTCCTTTACCGATCGCAACTCGGTCAAGAGAGACCTAGATATCATGATTCCAGCTGCAATCAAGGCTGGTATTCCAGTGATTATCGGTTCGTCGGGAGGCTCAGGTGGTCGTCCTCATGTAGAGATTAATCGTAAGATTATCGAGGAGATTGCTGAAGCTAGAGGTCTTACTTTCAAGTATGCAGAGATTAGCTCAGAGTTTGACAAGGAACTTGTCCGCAAGTACTTTAAGGATGGTAAAATTACGCCACTCGCTCCAGCTCCAGAACTAAAGGAAGAGGATATCGATGAGTCGGTTCGTATCGTAGCCCAGATGGGTGAGGAGCCATTTATCGAGGCGCTCAATAATGGTGCTCAAGTTATCCTTGCTGGACGTGCCTACGACCCTACCGTCTTCTCAGCACTAGCTATCTCTAAGGGCTATCCTAAGGGGCTTGCTATCCACATGGGTAAGATTTTGGAGTGCGCTGCTATCGCAGCACTTCCTGGTAGTGGTAGCGACTGTATGTTTGGCTACCTCCGTCACGATCATTTCGAGCTAGAGACCCTTTCTCCAGCACGTAAGTGTACTACCCTATCTATCGCAGCGCATACACTGTATGAGAAGTCTAACCCATACATCCTTCCTGGACCTGGAGGACAACTCAACCTACACAATACTACCTTTGAGCAGATTGCAGACAATAGGGTACGTGTTGCTGGTACGGTGTTTGAACCAACCGATGGTTACTTTGTAAAGCTAGAGGGCGTTCGTCGTGTAGGTTATCGTACCATCGCATGTGCAGGTGTTACCGACCCAATCTTTATTAGCAAGGTAGATGAGATTACAGAGGCCGTTCGTGCCCGCGTAGACAACAACTTCAAGGACTACGGCATGAGTGACTACTTCCTAGACTTTAAGGTCTACGGCAAGGGTGGTGTTATGGCAATGTTCCCTGGTGTGACTACTGATACAGGTAATGAACTATTGATTATCATCGAGGCAGTAGGTGCTACACAGCAGGAAGCAGATACGATTTGTAGCTTTGCACGCAGTACCATGCTTCACTTCGGTTACGAGGGACGTATTTCTACAGCAGGAAACCTCGCATTCCCATTCTCACCATCTGATGCACACATGGGTGAGGTATTCGAGTTCAACGTGTACCACCTGATGAAGGTAGAGAGCCCTACAGAGCTCTTCCCAATCACCTATCGTCAGTTTACCAATGGTCAGGCAAAGTAAAGAAAGGAGTATAGAGATATGAAAACATATAAGCTAGTCGATATGGCATCTGTGATCAGAAGCAAGAACTCTGGTCCTTATGAACTTACATTCGACATTATCTTCAAGACATTTGACGATTACAACTTCTTTAAGGAGCATAAGCCAATTGATGCTGCCACTGTAGCTAGGCTCTATGGTATCCCTGAGGAGAATGTGCTTCACGTCATCTATTTTGACCCTGCAAAGGCTGTCAAGGCTACGATTAAGCGCCCAATCCCAAGTGGTGCACTCGGAGAGACTGATGTCTATGGTGCTCAGCAGCATGCACCACTAATGAGTTTTACTTTCGATGCATAGTCAAATCGGAGCAAAACCTAAGAGATTCCAGGAGCTCTGGGTCTCTACCCAATATTATGCCCCCCGTGGGAAGGAGAGACTCCTTTCCCTCGGGGAGCAATTGGCTCATCAACACCTCAGCTTTACCGATAGGCTAATTGGCTTTATCGGAGATGCTGGCAGTGGTAAGAGTTCTCTTATCAAAGGTATTTTCCCTGGTCTAGAGCTAGCCAATGATGATGACCTACTTGATCCACGCAAGATAATGCAGGTGCGCCAAGGCATGGATAATCTGCGCGAGGCATCGACCTACCACATAGATATGCGTTTCCAGTCTGCCTTCACCCAAATGTATGAGATTGTCGATTTTGTACAGGAAGCACTGGAGAAAGGCAAGCGTGTAGTGGTAGAGCACTTTAACCTGCTCAATCAAGCTCTTGGCAGAAATGCCGATCTGCTATTTGCGATAGGCGAGGAGATTATCGTGACTCGCCCATCCATATTTGGGCCTCAGCCACAGACCTTGTATGATATTGTGCACGAATCACTTCGGTACCGTAAGATGGCGCACTCGGCAGAAGAAGTGACAGCGTATGCCTTAGAGGGGCTTTTTGGTATAGATATGTCGGAATACTACAGTGCCGACGTACCTAAAGGCTTCGTGCTGAAGTTTAATGATAATCCTCAGCTCAACAAAGAGGATTTGGATAAACTTGAGCGCAGAATACAAGAATTGATTCTAGAGGATATCCCTATTGATTATTTCGATGATCATCATATCAAGATAGGGGATGAAATCAAGCCTTGCGATGGCCCTCGTATCCATGTACGTTCTACAGGGATGATAGAAAACTTCTCCCTGCATAAAGAGCTAATTTACGACAAGAGATATGATGCCTATTGTCTGGTAGGGCTACTGGATAGCGACCCTAGAAACCATGAGTTACTCCACAATAGAAACTCATTCTATTTTATCAAAAAAATGTATGACATCTAAAGCTATGAGAGAAATAGATGTACACGAGATCACTCAATTGGTCTCAAAACTTTGTATAGATGCCTGCTACTATATGACCCCTGATATACACGCCAAGATGACCTCTCAACTTAGCATAGAGAAGTCGCCCCTTGGCAGGGATATCTTAGGAACTCTCTTAGAGAATAGTGAGATAGCACGCACCCAACAGAAGCCACTTTGTCAGGATACTGGGATGACCGTGGTATTCGTCAAACTAGGGCAGGATGTCCATATCACAGGAGGACTTCTTGAGGATGCTATCAATGCAGGTGTCCGTGAAGGCTACGAGAAAGGGTACCTGCGTAAGTCGGTAGTCAATGATCCTATCCTTCGTGAAAACACCAAGGACAATACCCCTGCTGTTATTCACTACAACATTGTCCCTGGCGATAAGATTGAGATAGAAGTCTCTCCAAAAGGCTTTGGTAGCGAGAACAAGAGTCAGCTCAAGATGCTTACTCCTAGCCAAGGTGTAGAGGGCGTCAAAGACTATGTAGTGCAAGTCGTCTCAGAAGCTGGTGCTAACCCTTGCCCACCTATTATTGTAGGTGTAGGAATAGGTGGCACGATGGAGAGGTGCGCTTACTATGCCAAGGAAGCTCTCCTTCGTCCGGTAGGGAAGCATAATCCTGCGCCACATCTCCGTGAAATAGAGGAAGAACTATTGGAGCGTATCAATAAACTCGGAATCGGACCAGCTGGTTTCGGTGGTAATACTACTGCGTTAGCAGTAAATGTAGTAGCAGGCGCAACACACATTGCAGGTCTTCCTGTAGCAGTGAATATAGGTTGTCACGCTACACGCCATGCTCATGGTATCATCTAAATAGATAGTATAAATTGATAGTCATGGAAAAAAGAATAATTACACCGCCACTAACTAATGAAGTAATTCGCACACTTCACGCTGGCGACATGGTCTATATTACTGGTATTATCTATACCGCCCGCGATGCTGCGCACCTCCGGTTGGTACAGATGCTAGAACGAGGCGAGGAGATGCCATTTGACTTTGAAGGACAGATAGTCTATTATGCTGGGCCTGCTCCTGCAAAGCCAGGAGAGCCTATCGGCTCAGTTGGTCCCACCACAGCAGGACGAATGGATCTCTATTCCCCCACCCTCATGAAGAAGGGGCTAAAGGCTATGATTGGTAAGGGGCTTCGCAGCAAAGAGGTAATTGATACCCTAAAAAGCGAGACTGGGGTCTACTTCGCAGCAATAGGCGGAGCCGCAGCGCTCATGGGGCAGAGGGTGAAAGAAGCAGAGGTGATAGCCTTTGACGACTTAGGACCAGAGGCCATACGTCGTCTAAGGGTAGAAGAATTACCCGTAATCGTAGCGATTGACCATGAGGGTAATAATGCTTACGAAAGAGGACGCCTCGAATTTGAGGAGTAATGAAACTCCCCTAGTTTAGCCACAACTAGCTAAAAATAGGTATAACTTATTGGAGAAAAGGAGAACTTGCTAAGTGGAAATAGCAGGTTGAGCAACATCTATCCCCAAAAGTAGGTATACTTTGGAGAATATTGGTATATTTGCATCCGAACGAGAGTAACAATGAGTATCCATTTAAGACACTAAAAGATTAGAATTATGGCACACATTATCCAAGACACTTGCATCGCATGCGGTACATGTATGGACGAATGCCCAACTGAGTCAATCTCTGAGGGTAGCATCTATGTAATCAACCCAGATACCTGCATTGATTGCGGTAACTGCGCTGAGGTTTGCCCTACTGACTCTATCAAGGCAGAATAACTTAGGGACTAAGCAATTGAATAGAGCCGAACTAGATTCACTTCTAGCTCGGCTCTATTATTATGTATGGGGTATCCTATTTTCGTCTACTCGCGGAATAGGGCTCTAAATGCTTCAGTGACTTGAGTTACCGGGACGAGTTTAATCGCAATCTTGTCTAATTCTAACCCATGAAGATTATCAGATGGCAGTACCATCGCCTTAAAGCCAATCTTCTCTGCCTCGCTAATTCTCTGCGCAATGCGGGATACAGCACGTATCTCTCCACTTAAACCCACTTCCCCTGTCACACAAATCTCACGAGAAATAGGAACATCAAGATTACTTGATAGCACCGCGGTTAGTATTGCAAGGTCTAAAGCTGGGTCCTGAATAGTAAGTCCACCAGCGATATTCAGGAAGACATCCTTCTGAATTAGCTTAAATCCAGCTCGCTTCTCTAGCACTGCCAACAGCATATTGGTGCGTCGAGCATCAATGCCAGTAGATGAACGCTGGGGCGTACCATAAACGGCAGAACTGACAAGCGCTTGTACTTCTACCAATAAGGGGCGGATACCCTCCATTGTTACCCCAACACAGCTACCAGAGAGATCTGAATTTCCTCCAGTCAGCAGCATCTCAGAAGGATTGGTCACCTGCCTAAGCCCACTGCCCTTCATCTCATAAAGCCCTATCTCTGCCGTATTTCCAAAACGGTTTTTAATAGCCCTAAGGATACGGTATTGGTGGTTCTGATCGCCCTCAAAACGAATGACCGTATCTACTAAGTGCTCCAAGACCTTAGGGCCGGCAATGCTTCCCTCCTTGGTAATATGCCCTACTAGTATTATGGGTATTTCATATTCTTTGGAGAAAGTAAGCAGAGCCGCAGTACACTCCCTCACCTGAGAAAGTGAGCCAGCGGAAGATTCACTCTTGGTTGTTTGGACGGTCTGAATAGAGTCGATTACAAGGAGGTCGGGCATTACATCTAGAGTTGTCTCCATAATCGTCTCCAACTGTGTTTCACTATATAGCAAACAGTGGTTCACAGCATCGGCATCTGTGAGCCGTTCGGCTCTTAACCTTATCTGCCCTACACTCTCCTCTCCACTAACGTAAAGCGTTTTGAGTTCAGGGTTGCGCACAACGCTCTGAAGGATTAGAGTACTCTTTCCTATTCCTGGTTCGCCACCGATGAGGACTAAAGAGCCTTTGACTAACCCACCACCCAAGACTCTATTGAGCTCACCATCCTTTAGATCCATTCGAGTAGCTGTATCTCCAGCCACTTCACTGAGAGGAATGGGGGCTTTATCCAAGAGCTTCACATCCTTTCGGATGCGAAGCCCTGGTTCATCAGCCTTTACTCGGTACTCCTTAAGAGTATTCCATGCGCCGCAAGCAGGACACTTCCCTGCCCACTTAGGGAAGTCAGAGCCGCAGTCGGTACAGAGCCAAACAAGCTTATCCTTAGCCACTATTAGTAGGCTCTCTCTAGTGGTTGGGTGGTACAACGGAGGAGACCACCCAGCTTACTTACCTCACGGTATGGTACAGGGATAGTCTGAATACCACGGCGATTAAACCAACCTTGTAGGCGAGTGAATGTGCTATCAATAATTACCTTATCTGGTGCGATGCTAAAGATATTAGGATTCATCTCATACATCTCCTGACGGCTAATGATAGCAGTATTCTCAGGACCAAAGAGCGAGAGGATATATTCCCAATCCTCTACATGACGGAAAGCACCAGGGAAGAGAATACACTTATCTTTTCCCACTGGCTGGAAGCAGCAGTCTAGGTGCAATACGCCAGTAAATGGGTCAGTATCGTGCTTGATTAATTCGATTGGGATGATATCTTTCTTTGGAAATAAGTCCTTAAGAAAGCCGATAGCATACTTATTGGTGCGTGCCATCTTATACTTACTATAGTTAGGGCTCAGATAGGTTCCGAGGAAAATCTTATCGTGGAATAGGATAACATCTCCGCCCTCGATGTGCACATGCTCCGGTGGCGTAATGATATTACTCTTGTCCATCTCCTCATAGATTCCATCGTAAGCTCTCATTTCAGCCTCTCTATCGGGAATAATATTGGCGCGGATGAGCTTATCCTCGATAACAAAAGCCACATCGCGTGCGAAAATCTGATTGACCCCTGGGAGCTCTTGAGGACGAAGCACCTCTATTCCTTCCTCCTTAAGTGCGGTAGCCAAACCCTCAACCTCGCTATCCAGAGAGGCATCTGAAGGATAATTCCCTGCAATAATAGTGCTGTAACTCTTGGCATCGTACGCCTCATCAAGTCTTGGCACAGGTCCTGGTGTAGAACCAAGTCCTACTATTACACTTTTGAGGGTTCCTGTCTCGTCCTTTACGTTAAGTCGTCTCATATTTACTTGTTACAGATAAATTTAATGTACTCTTTACAGTTCTCTGCCAACCTCTCCTCGTATCCTGGGCTACCAGCGCCATAGAATGCGAAGTAGTCACCTCCTACAGCTTGCACAAAGCCCGCCGATCCTCCGACAAACGACAAGTAAGAGGCTAAAGAAGTTCCGCTAAACGCCACTTCAGGGGCACCACAAGAGGTCGCAGCCTCGATGATCTTGCCCTTAAGAGCATGTGGGCAATCACCCCAAGCCCAACCTTCAGCCCAGACAGTGTCCATCCACAGCTTCATGATAGCTGGTGGCATATACCAATACAAAGGAAACTGCAGCACAATTCTATCGTACTGCTCCAAGAGTGCTTGCTCCTTTTCCAAATCAAATGTTCCGTCCTCCTTTAGGGCTTTGTCGAGGCGATGTACCTTCAAGCCTTCTCCCTCATAAGGGCGAAGAGCCTCCACCCACTTACGATTTACGATAGAGGTAGATAGGTCGGGATGACCGACTATCACTATTGTCTTCATTACTTACTTTCTATTAGGTTAGCTTTCTTCCACAAACTTACCCACAATAACCGAGATTATTGGTATCTTGGAGGCGGAAGAGGAGGGCATTTTTGTTATAGAGCATATTATTATGGAGAAAAAAGAGAAGAACAACAGCGCAGAGGGCTTTAGGAAAGAGTACTTCCTCAGCACAGCATCTCCCCATAGTATATGGAACCAAATATCTACTGGCATAGGGCTTTCGGCATGGTTTGCTCCTCGTGTAGATATCACAAGGAACACTATTCATATATTTTGGGACGAGGTCGGAGACGATAGAGTGGCGACCATTCACAAGCAAGAGAAAGACAAGCTCATAGAGTGGAGGTGGAATGACGACCCCGAAAGCTACATCCGTATGGAGATTGTAACCACAGAAATCTCTCCTAGTGCCTCGTTATTAGTTACCGATTACGATAAGGGTTTGGACATCGAATCCCTTGAGCAGATATGGGCGGTGCACGAAGAACGACTGTATGCTTGTCTAGGTATCTACTAGAAGAGGACGAGGGTTAAAAGTCAATACCTCTTCGGTTTGGCACGCCCTTTTGGTAGTAGTGCTTCACCTCCCTCATCTCTGTAACCAGATCAGCAATACCTATTAGTTCACTGGGGGCATACCTTCCAGTGATGATAACTTCGTGTTTGTCTGTCCTATGCTTGAGTGCTTCCAAGACTTCATCAATGGTTAGGAGCTTCAAATAGAGTGCTATATTGAGTTCATCCATCACTACTACGTCGTAAATACCCGATTGGAGTACCCCAACGCACCTCTCTAGCCCCTCCTTAGCTCTGCTATAATCCTCCCCTATTGGCTCCCTATCCAGAAGACAGCTTGCGCCCCATTGCTCAATCTTAATAGCTTCGGGGAAATACTCCTCTAGAAAACACTCGCTGTACTTCATGTCCTTCACGAACTGAGCTACGAATACCTTCTTGCCAGCGCCGAGGGCTCTTACCGCTAGACCAAAGGCTGCAGTGCTCTTGCCCTTACCATTTCCCGTGTAGACGTGTATCATAGGGGATTATTATTAAGGTAAACTGCCCACAAAGCAAATAGCCCTAGGGCAATAACCAAGAAGATAAGCACCATCCACAGCTTACGCCTATCCCCCTTTCGCTCCGCCTCCATCTGCTCTTCCAACGCTTCAGGGCTATCGTTTTGGCTAGGTATCACCCCAGCATCCTCCAGCACCTTCAGTGCTTCCTCCACCTCTTCCTCCCTAACCATTAGCGAAACGCCCACCGAGAGACCTGGTATGATATTCGTATTCTCGTTCTCTACGCGTACGAAGAACCCCCTATCGCTCAGAAGTGAATGCGCCACGTGGATATAATTAGCATCACTTGAGTTGAGTACCTCTACCAGTCCTCCTCTATTCCATAACTTATCCATAGTTCTCTGCTATCATTTTTCCTAATTCCATTCCTTGGGTTATCCTATTTGCCATCCCTATTCCCCCAATCATCCCTCCCGCTAGGTGCAGCCCGGGATAAGCCATTTCTACCCTCTTGATATCATTGTGGCGAGCATCTGTTGCCAAATCATACTGAGGAATAGCCTTGGGATAGCGCTCAATATGCACCATATCGGGCTGAATACCACGAGGTATCTTCATCATAAGGTAGAGCTCTTCGAGCCCCAACCTCATCAATTGCTCCTCCGAATTATCGACAAACATCTCCCTATTCCTTAACCCTCCCATGAATACCGTAAAGAGGGCGCCATCCGAATACTCCGTCCTACCCCTAAAGCACGAGCTAGGAAAGAGGATGCCAAGGACGTCCCTTTTCTCCCGACTCGGCACCAGTGCACCAAAAGCGGCACGAGGGATATGGGGCAAATGCTTAAAGCCAACACTCACTTCTGCCACAGGAGCATAGGGCAACGTCGCAATATTGGTAAAATACCCTTGCCACTCATTTGGGAAAAGGGAGGGCAAAATATCGGCGCGCACCGTGGTAACTACATGTTGGCTTACCAGACTGTGCCGCTCCCCATGAGCATCTACAAAAGAAGTGACCCAAGACTTCCCCTCTTCTTTTATCATAATCTCTCTTACCTCCAGCTCAATCCGCCCCGTACGTACCACCTTTTGTGCCACTGACGCAATCAGATGCTCCAGACCACCAACTGCCGAAAATATCTTTTTCGTGGCCTTCCGCTCCCTATCGCTCTTCGGTTCTCGTGCTTTCCTTAGCGCTCCTCCTATAAAACTCCCATACTTTTGCTCCAGATTATAGAGCTTTGGCAGAGCCAAACGGGTGACCAACTGATACGGATCCCCTGCATATATTCCGCCGATAAAAGGGTCTATCGTGTAGTCTACGATGCTTTTCCCCAAGCGACGTTCTGCCAGTTCGCCCACCGTCTCATTAGGATTAGTCCCCTTTCGCCTAAAGGGTTCAAGCGGCATCCCTAGCTTGTCTCTCCAAGAATAGAGAGGGGTAGTCAGACCACCCCATAGCCCACTGGGAATAGGATAGAAACGGTTCCCCTTCCAAATCCACCTGCTATTGGCTGCACTATCGGCCACTTCCAGTTCTGCATCTGGAGCTGCGTATTCAAAAAGCTCTGCCACTTCCGGAGTAGAAATAGTGCCAGTATTTGGTCCGACCTCATAGACAAAGCCATTTTCCCTAAGTGTTCGCACCTGACCACCTACCCTATCGCTCCGCTCAAGCAGCACAAAAGGGAGACCCTCCATGTCCAATTGCGCTGCAAGGGACAAGCCCGTAAGCCCACCACCTATGATAACTACAGGAATCTCCTTGTCTATTTTTCTATCCTCCATAACCATTACCTAAAAAACGATAGGCAAACCTACCAAATTTTCCTACAAAATAGGGGGCGTCAGGTAGCCATCAAAAATAAGAGGAGCGATTGCCCTCTCGGCAATCGCTCCCAAATAGTCCTTAGATGTTGTCGTCCGAAGTCCCTCCACCGCCTTCATTTGGCTTAGTGGAGGGCTTCTTAGAACCCTTCTTGGCTGGTGCTTCCACACGCTCATAGCTTACTCCTGTGAGGTTAAAGTACTTGCGTGAGGGAGAAAGACGTACGACTGGCTTGGTGATATGGATGTTGGGATTGAATTCATCCACACCCTTTTCCACGAGTTTGCTCTGGAAAGAGGGCTTAAGTACACCCAAGTCGCCATACTCCACGATGTCGCCATTCTCCACATGCATCTTAGCAATCTCAGCCGCGAGGCGAAGTACTGCTTCCACCTCGGCACCAGTAAAGGTAGTGGCACGCGCCACTTCATCACAAAAATTACGATGGTCAATGCGTTTACGCCCAGTAGGACTTGCCTGAATAACAGTCTTACCTGCCATCTTTCCGATTGTTGCTTTACGCTCTGATAGCGTATAAGCCAAAGGTCTATTTGCCATAATATTTTAAAAACGGCTCCACTGTGGTTAGCTTGTTGGGAGGTAGGGAGCCTGTACCCTCCCAATGCTTTTTAAACCCTTGGTACAAAGGTAATAAAAAAGGTCATGGGTTCCAAACAAAACCCTCGACCTTTTCAAACAA
>NZ_JADRGN010000021.1:0-38584 GCF_018206105.1 Porphyromonas levii | reverse complement strand
GCGAGCCACTTTGGCTGCGATACCAACAACAATTTGTGTATCCCCTAAACCGCTTCCAACCTACCATAGGAGTCAGCCGAAATACTTGATTATTCGTCGATTAGAGAGAGAGGCAGCACCCTTTAGTAATAGCACCCATCTAAAGTCGCTAGTTTAGCGAGGCTCCTATATTTGTATAATAGAAATAATTTAGTATCTTTGCAGTGCCTTTGTCGGAGGACTTGAAGACTTAGGTGGGTACTGACCTATGGTGTAATGGTAGCACAACAGGTTTTGGTTCTGTTTGTCGAGGTTCGAATCCTCGTAGGTCAACTTATGTGTTATTTTCTGAGCACCTTCTGGGAAAGCCAAGGAGGTGCTCAGTCTTTTATTTTGATATGAAGAATGAGATTCAGCCTACTCTTCTACTGGAGACATCGTGGGAGGTTTGCAATAAAGTAGGTGGTATATACACAGTGTTGAGCACACGAGCTGCCACTATGGTGGAGCATCATGGAAGGGAGCATGTGCTATTCATCGGGCCCAAACTAGAGGGGAAGCAACCAGACTTTTGCCCTTCTCGCAAAAAATCGGACAGGGAGTTGGCTAGCGCTCTAAGCGAGAGATGCGGTCTACCTGTAACCGTTGGTACTTGGAATATTATTGGTGAACCCAGGGTCGCTCTTGTAGATTTTGCCCCTCTGTGGAAAGAAAAGGACACCCTCTACTTCCAGATGTGGGAACGCTATGGAATTAGGGGTGATATTGGGTATGGCGACTACGACGAATCATGTCTCTTCGCTATAGCTGTGGCTAGGGTGATGGCAGCGTTGGTAGCACTACAACCTAGCGAGCATCCAGTGGCGATATTCAACGAATGGACAACGGGGATGGGGCTACTCTACTTGAGGATGACGACTCCTGAAGTACGCAACATCTTCATCACGCATGCAACTTCGGTAGGCAGGTCTATCGCAGGGAATGGCAAACCGCTCTACAGCCAAATGTCCAACTA
The DNA here is from genome assembly GCF_018206105.1 of Porphyromonas levii. Taxonomy (NCBI): domain Bacteria; kingdom Pseudomonadati; phylum Bacteroidota; class Bacteroidia; order Bacteroidales; family Porphyromonadaceae; genus Porphyromonas; species Porphyromonas levii. The sequence continues at coordinate 37,590 of NZ_JADRGN010000021.1, read as the reverse complement.
CAATGGCGACCAGATGGCCAATGAACTCGGTGTGATGTGCAAGCATCAGGTGGAGAAAAGGGCCGCACATACCGCAGACGCTTTTGGTACGGTGAGTGAGGTGACAGCGCGTGAAGCAGAGCAATTGCTCGAGAAGCGCCCCGATGCCCTACTCTATAATGGTTTTGAGCAAGGATTTATCCCTTCGGGGCATAAGCGTGCTGGGCTGAGACGGACGGGTAGAAAAGCAATTATCTCTCTTGCTGAAAAGCTCTATGGGAAGCGACTGTCGGAGGAGGCTTTTATAATAGCGACATCGGGACGAAGCGAATACCGTAATAAGGGGCTAGATATCTACATCGATGCCATCAGGAGGACAGCTACAAAGCAGCCCGAGAGGGAAGTGATAGCCCTTATCCTAGTACCCAGCTGGTCGGGGGCTCCAAGACCAGAGCTTATGGCTGCGCTCAAGAACGAAGAAGAACTAACCATGCCCATGCAGATGCCCTACCTTACGCACGAGTTGTATGATGGACTGGACAATCCAACCTTGGGGCACCTACACGCCTTGACTGGTTCATGGGGCGAGAAGGTGTATCCTATATTCCTCCCAGCGTACCTAGATGGCTCCGATGGCGTCCTCAATATCAAATACTACGATCTACTCCCGGCTCTAGACCTAAGCATCTTCGCTAGTTACTACGAGCCTTGGGGCTACACCCCATTGGAGAGTATCGCCTTTGGCGTGCCTACTCTCACTACAGACAAGGCGGGTTTCGGCATGTGGGCGATGAAGACGAATGACAAGAACTGTCTGTGCTTCGGGGCTAAAGCACTCTCGAGGGAGGACGACAACTTTGAGGAGCTAGCCGAGACGATTGCCAATAAGGCATGCCGCTTCAGTTCGTTTGAGCCAGAGGCAGTAAGCACAAGCAAGAAAAGGGCAATGGCGCTAGCCAAGAAGGCTAGTTGGGGCAACTTCTATCCACAATACTTAGATGCCTATAGAAAAGCAATTATGCAGGAGAGATAACATGGACATTTCATTTATCATACCTATCTACAACCGACCCGATGAGCTAAGGGAATTGCTCCACTCATTTACTCAACTAGATGAGAGCGGAGTGCCCTATGAGATTATTGTGGTGGAAGATGGCTCCACGAATCCATCGGAAGAGGTGATTAGGAGTTTTGACCTCCCTATTCGCTATATCACACAGGAGAATACAGGCCCTGGGGGTGCGCGCAACAGAGGAGCCGATGCAGCCAAGGGGGAATGGGTGATATTCCTAGATAGTGACGCGGTGCTGCCCAACCACTACATGGTGGCTCTGGAGAAAGCGCTACAGAATAGTAGCTGTGACCTGTGGGGCGGACCGGATAGAGCAAGGGAGGATTTTACATTGATACAGAAAGCGATAGACTACTCCATGACTTCTCTGCTGACTACGGGCGGTATCCGTGGCAAGAAAGGGAGTGTGGATAGGTTCTATCCCCGTACTTTCAATATGGGCATTAGGCGCTCTCTCTTTGCCCAGCTAAAGGGTTTCCGCAATGGTATGCGCTATGGCGAAGACCTAGACCTCAGCATGAGGGCTTTGGCGATGGGCGGAAAGTCGGAGCTATTTGAGGAAGTATGGGTTTATCATAAGCGTAGGGGTACTTTTGCAGACTTTTTCCGACAAATCCGCCATAGTGGGCGAGCCAGAATAGTACTGAACAAGTACCATCCAGGCACGCTCAAACTAGCTCATACGCTCCCCACCCTCTTTGTGCTATTCAATATCGTGGTACTACTGAGCGGGAGCATTGCACTCTGGGGGATACTTGTTGCCTATATCTTGGCGATTGTATTTGACGTCTATGCCAAGGGACAATCACTGAAACTAGCGGGCTATGCTGTGGCTGCTACATATGTGCAACACTTCGCCTATGGAATCGGTTTTGCTGAACAACTTTTAGGAATCAATAAAGAATAATGAGAAAGACACTTGTACTGCTACTTCTTGCAATTGGGATAAGCATGGTCTATCCATCTGCAAGCCATGCTCAGGAGGAGCTAAAGCTGGGAGATATCTTCAAGAGCAAGCGACAAAAAGCAAAGGAAGAGGCTGAAGCGAGAGCCAAAGATGCGCCAGATGAAAAGACGAGAAAATACCAAGACCTCGTAGAGAAGGCAGAGGTAGATAGTGGACTCGTGGTAGTCATAAAGAAGAAGGATAATCTTTACTTCGAGCTCTCTGACTCCATTTGGAATAAGCCACTACTAATCTCTAACCGTATCTCCCGTACTTCCAACACTGCGGATGCTGTAGCAGGTCAGATGGTGAGCGAACCTTTCATGATTCGGCTAAAGAAGCAGGGCGACAAAGTATATATGTACTCAGTGGAGACCCTCAACTTCGTAGATGAGGATGACCCTATTGCGCCATCGTTTAAGCGCAACTTCGAGGAGCCTATCCTCACGAGCTTCAGAGTGGAAGCAGAGAACGCCAATAATGTAGTGATCGATGTCACAGACTTCTTTCTAGGGGGTGAGGGCAACATAGACCCAGCCGAAGATAGCAAGGTGGCAGGAAGTATGCAGAGAGGTTCGAGCTATATCTCCTCGGCACGCAGCTTCCCAAGGAATGTTGAGATTAAGAGTATCTTATCCTATCGTAAGGATAATTACCCCTATACTATAGAGGTACACCGTTCGGTAGTATTGCTTCCGGAGAAGCCCATGAAGCCAAGACTGCAAGATAATCGTGTAGGCTATTTCTCCTCTAGGCGCAACCGATTCACCACGAAGCTGGACAAGATAGAGAACTTCCAGATTATCCACCGTTGGCGCCTAGAGCCTAGCGATACGCTCGCCTATAATAGAGGTGAACTGGTGGAACCTCTCCAGAAGATTGTCTTCTACGTGGATACGGTTTTCCCAGAGAAGTGGAGACAAGCGGTTATGGATGGTATCAATGATTGGAATATCGCCTTTGAGGCTGCGGGATTTAAGAATGCGATAGAAGCACGTCTTTACCCTAGCAAAGAGGAGAACCCTGACTTCGACCCCGACGACCTCCGTTTTTCTTGTGTTAAGTACGCTACAACGAGTATTGCCAATGCTATGGGGCCTAGCTTCATAGACCCTAGGAGTGGAGAGATTCTTAATGCCGATGTCATCTGGTACCATAATGTGCTCTCGCTACTCCATCACTGGAGATTTACCCAAACGGCAGCGGCGGATAAGAGGGTACGAACCAACGTACTCCCCGATGAAGTAATGGCTGAGGCGATGCGCTATGTAGCCGCTCACGAGATTGGGCACACGCTGGGACTGATGCACAACATGGGTGCTAGCTTCTCCTTCCCAGTGGAGAAACTCAGAGACCCTCAGTTTACCCAAAAGTACGGCACCACACCATCGATTATGGACTATGCTCGTAACAACTACGTGGCACAGCCTGGGGATGTGGAGCGTGGTGTAAAGCTCACACCCCCACTGATCGGTGTATACGATATACATGCCATCAACTGGGGCTACCGCTATATCCCAGAGGCGAAGTGCTATAGAGATGAAGCGAAGATGCTAGACAAGTGGATTATGGCTAAGGCCAACGATCCTATGTATCGCTTCGGAGCTCAGCAGGTGAATACTCTCGACCCTACGGATCAGACGGAAGACCTTGGAGATAATCATATCAAGGCTGGAGACTATGGCATCTCCAACCTCAAGATTATTGCTAATAACTTCGAGAAGTGGCTACAACAGCCGGGAGAGCGCTATGATGATTTGTACGAAGCACATGCCCAGCTTGCGGGTCAATTTTTCCGCCATATCAATCACGTAGTACCATACGTAGGCGGTCGGATTTACTTTGAAAATAGACAAGGAGATGGTCAGATGCCTGTGACCTATATCCCAAAGGCAAAACAGCAAGAAGCACTTCGCTGGAGTATAAAGCAGGTACGAGAGATGAATAGTTGGCTCTTCACAAAGGAGCTTAAGCAGAAGTACGACCAATCGGGCAATAAGGATGGTTGGCGCATGGAACGCTTGATACCATCTTCGGTTATCTCCAACCTACTTGCCGACTTTAGGCTACTAGGCATTATGGAAAGCGGAGAGTACGCTCTTGCGGACTACCTTTCGGACTTTATGAAGGAGGTATTCGCACCGACCTACGCAGGTAGAAATCTCACATCTATAGACACCGCACTTGAGGATGCAGCATTACGCAACCTGATTTCTTACACGGGGATAAAGGGTGCTGATGAGATGTTCGAGCACACACTATCATTGGAAGATCAGAAAGCGTGGGATATGCTCACCTTTACACCTCAGTGTATGAATCATCCAGAGGAGGATCATCACGACCATAGCTTCTTCCGCTTCAATTTTATGCCTGCTAGCCCCAATAGCTATGAAGTGGCTCCGCTTATTCTGATGAAAGTTCAGGAGATTCGCACTCTATTCCGCCAACATGCGAATAGCGGTGATGCCTCTACTCGTGGGTTCTACAAGCTCTGGGAGCTTCGCTTCAAAGGGCTTCTCGACTAACCCAGATATGAAGAATATTAATCGGGGCTAGGCAGTTACCACTGCCTAGCCCCGATTAATATTAATAGCCTAGAGTAATCACTCCCACTCGATAGTGGCTGGTGGCTTGGATGAGCAGTCGTAGACTACACGATTGATTCCACGTACATTATTGATAATCTCATTGGAGACCTTAGCAAGGAACTCGTGAGGGAGTTTTGCCCAGTCCGCCGTCATCGCATCTATAGAGGTCACAGCCCTGAGCGCACATACATACTCATAGGTTCGCTCATCTCCCATTACGCCTACCGAACGGATAGGAAGTAGGATGGCACCTGCTTGCCATACCTGATCATACAAGCCCCACTCTCTTAGCAATGATGTATAGATATGGTCGGCATCCTGAAGTATGCGTACCTTCTCGGCAGTAATATCACCGAGCACACGGATACCGAGTCCAGGACCTGGGAATGGATGGCGATAGATCATCTCATGCTTCATACCCATTTCGATACCTACCTTACGAACCTCATCCTTGAAGAGAAGACGAAGAGGCTCTACAAGCTGGAGCTTCATCTTCTCGGGCAATCCACCTACATTGTGGTGGCTCTTGATTACTTGACCAGTGATAGAGATAGACTCGATAACGTCGGGATAAATTGTGCCCTGTCCTAGCCATTTCACGTCTTCAATCTTCTTAGCCTCAGCCTCGAACACATCTATAAAACCCTTGCCGATAATCTTGCGCTTCTGCTCTGGATCGCTAACCCCAGCAAGCTCATTCAGGAAGTATGCCTTGGCATCTATGCCCTTTACATTGAGCCCAAGGTGCTTGTACATCTCCAGCACTTGCTCAAACTCTCCCTTCCTTAGCAAACCGTGATCCACGAAGATACAAGTGAGTTGAGCACCAATAGCCTTGTTCAAAAGCACCGCAGCAACACTGGAGTCCACCCCACCGCTAAGGGCGAGCAATACCTTATCATTCCCCAGCTTTGCTTTGAGCTCAGCCACAGTACTCTCCACGAAAGAAGCTGGTGACCACTCACGCTTCACGCCACAGATATTTAGGAAGTTATCAAGGAGCTTATTACCCTCCTCGGAGTGCGCAACCTCGGGGTGGAATTGTACGCCCCACACCTGTTTGCCCTCAATTCTATACGCAGCGTTATTGATAGACTCCGTCTTGGCAAGGCGCACACCGCCCTCAGGCAGCTCGGTAATCGTATCGCTATGCGACATCCACACTACATTCCCCTCGGACAGCCCTTGCAATAGAGGATCCTCAGTAAGAATCTCCATGTGGGCACGACCATACTCTCGGGTGGCAGACTTTTCGACCTTTCCGCCCATTTGGCTAGCTATAAACTGAGCTCCATAGCAGATACCGAGGAGTGGCACGGCAGGCAACTTGGTCAGGTCTATCTTGAACGCCTCGGGCTGGGAAACAGAATAGGGGCTTCCCGATAGGATAACACCCCTCAAGCTCTCCTCAGCTTCTGGCATGTGATGATAAGGATGTACCTCGCAGTAGACTCCTAAGTCACGCACACGTCGAGCGATGAGCTGTGTAGTCTGCGAACCGAAGTCTAGAATAATGATCTTGTCAAGCATGGTCTGTAGTAATATCTATTGTTATTCTCTATTCTCTAATAGATTGGGGCGAAGACGTTTGGTACGCTCCAGCGCCTGCTCCATCTCCCAAGTATGAATCTTGGCAGGATTGCCCGAAAGGAGCACATCTGGCACCCCCCACCCCTTGTACTCCGCAGGACGGGTATACACAGGCGGCGCGAGTAAATTATCCTGAAAAGAGTCGGAAAGAGCACTCTGCTCATCCCCAAGCACCCCCGGGATAAGCCGTACTATGGCATCCGTAATCACCGCAGCGGGAAGCTCTCCGCCAGTCAGTACAAAGTCGCCAATAGAGATCTCACGTGTCACAAGGTGCTCGCGAATACGATGGTCAATGCCTTTGTAGTGCCCGCAGAGTATAATAATATTCTCTGCAAGGGAAAGACTATTGGCGACAGGCTGAGTAAGCATCTCCCCATCGGGAGAAGTGTAGATTACTTCATCATAATCTCGCTCAGCTCGGAGTGCACTTATCGCATTATCCACTGGCTCTATCTGCATCACCATACCAGCAGAGCCGCCAAAGGGATAATCATCCACCCGGCGCCACTTATTTTGAGTATAATCACGAAGATTGTGCAAGCAAATCTCTGCAAGTCCCTTATCTTGGGCTCGCTTCAGTATGGAGGTATTCACAAAAGCCTCCAACATCTCAGGAAGTACGGTCAGTATATCTACTCTCATCAGATGGCAAATTTACCCAAAAGTAGGCACTTTAGAGCAGTCCTACACCATGCAAGCTCAACTTTCGCTTACAATTCTGTTACACCAGACCGTCCGTACCCCCACCACGTGAACAACGACAGAGTCGTTTCGTACATACCTAAACCCAAAAGGTTAAAACTAGTCCAGCTCTCATTGATATTTTAGTGAAAGACATACCCTAATCAGCAAATAGAAACTATTTTCCACCGATGGAAAGATACTTTTCCAGCGCTGGAAAGATAAGTTTCCAGCCTTGGAACGGTTGGTTTCCACCGATGGAAAATAGTTTGGACAATATGGTATTCCTGAAAATAGTACACAGTTTGTTTGTTATTCCTGTTATTGTATACTATAATACTCCCCAAAAACTAGACAACTCAAAAAGTGGTAGATTTGAGAGTTGAGAAGGGAGAAAGTGAGCAGAACCTTGAGATGATGCGTATTATTGATGAGTACCACACCGAACACCCCACCTCTGGAGTTGTGCATATGCGTGATATGCTAAGACTGAGAGGTTACTCAGTGAATGAGAAGCGTGTAAGGCGACTTATGCGTAAGATGGGAATCCTGGTGATCTACCCACAGAGGAGCCTCAGTAAGGGTACTGTGCCGAGCTATATACATCCCTACTTAGAGGGCTTAAGATAGAGCGAACCAATCAGGTATGGTCGACAGATATTTCCTATATCCCTATGGAGAAGGGTTTTATGTACCTCTATGCAGTTATAGATGTTTATAGTCGTTTTGTGGTGGGTTGGAAGCTCTCCAATACGCTTTCAGCTAATAACTGCACCGACCTTGTAAAGGAGTGTATAGAGCAGTATGGATGCCCCGAGATCATCAACTCAGACCAAGGCGTACAGTATACGAACAAGAAGTGGGTAGAGCTACTAGAGGAAAAGGGAATAAGGATAAGTATGGATGGAAAAGGTCGTTGCAAAGACAATATTTGGATAGAACGCTTTTGGAGAAGTATCAAACAAGAGTATATCTATCTTAATCCGGCCGATACAGTCTCAGAACTACGGCAAGGAATAGGGAAGTGGATAAAGTTCTATAACTATGAGCGCCCCCACCAGAGTATCACCAAGCTACTCCCTGCCATGGAATATGGAATAGTAGTAGCTGCATAACAATAACAAATAAAGATGTAAAAAGAAAGAAAATATGTACGTTTGTGACAGTGATAGAAAAAAACACTAGCCCGTTGTCGAAAAATGGGGAGTACTATACTTTTCAGGTAGAACTATACGGCTGAAATGTATGTAGGAAAACATATCTACAGAGCTCGTAGATTAGAGGTTGGTACGCCTCGAAAGCGGAGGACGTGTCCTCCACCTTTTTGCAACGGCTGATATTCTGATCAAATAGTAGCCACCGCAACGTGGGTAACTTGCCACGGTACTAAAATAACAGTAGGATACCCCTATTGTGATTAATTTAATAAATAATTGTGTTATGACAGAGACTAAGAATTTTAATGCACTCAATAACAAGGAGTTGTCGGAAATAAACGGTGGCTCATGGTTAGGAGATGCTATTGACTGGATTGGAGAAAAACTTTCCGATCTTTGGGAGTGGATGAAAGACCATGATCTTGGCGATGGGCGTACCGGTGGGAAATTTCCTATTTGATGAAAGATTGAAATGTGATTTTCATTCCCAAACACATCATTGATTAAGATCTTGGAGGTGTTCACAGGGCTAGGTTCAAAACACCGGCACATTAGCGTAAGCAAAGTCCGGAAATTTCATCCCATACGTCTGGAATTGCATATCCAAATGGCGTAAGGTTGTATTTCCCCTTTTGTGGACACCTCCTATTATAAACTTAGTTATCAACAAAAAAATGAAAAAGATTTACCTGTCCCTCTTTCTCGTATTGAGCGTCGTTACACAGATACAAGCACAAGAGAAAATCACGATTACAGTATCTGACACTTCTGGAAATAGTTTGCCTTATCCAGAAGTCAAGATAGGTAAGGATTTTCACCGTGCGGGAACCATAAATGGCACGATAGAAGTGCCTCTTGATCTCTTTACCCCGAATGATTCATTAACCTTGAAATATATTGGATACAAAACTGTACAACTCTTATTAGATCCCCTTACTATTTCTAAGGGTGTAATCACTCTAAATCTCGAGGAAGAATCCTATTTTTTAGATCCTATTATTGTTAGCCCGAGTGAATTTTCTTCAGATAGGTATTTTAAGAAAAAGAAAAAGTGGTTACTTCTACCCTGTCGGAAATATTCCTTTGACATGGACTTTACATATAATAAAAGCCATTCAAAAGATCATTACACGGGGCACATGTCAGGCATTTCCGATGCCTATATCACGTATATGGATAGCACAAGCCTAGTGACATCAGAAGAAATGCCAGATACTTGTGAAATACTAAAAATAGGGAAACGAGCTACTGAAATAAACTACCTCGTAGCACGCGTTTTTTGTCACCAATCTGAGCGCAAGAATTTTTTCTGTACATATATGGGGAAAACAGATAATTCAGAGGTTTGGGAATTTTCTATCCGAAAACAACAAAAAATGCCTTGGGAATTAAGGAAAGATGATGAGCTCAGGTGTATTGTAACTCTCGACAACGATGGTTTTATCACTAAAATTAAAACACATTTCACCTCATCAAAGGATAATGTTGTTTCCTATCTACTATACACTGACTTTGGTCGCTATGACAATCAATTAATACCAATAGAGACAAAATTAGACATCATTCCGAGTGTTAGCAATAAAGAAACAGAAGCCATAACCTACACTTTGAGATATTGTAATATTAGAAAAGAATAATGAGGCTTTCGGTTTATTATTCAATTTCTTATTGTGATATTATGAAAGTTTTCATCAGCCTACAGTCTATCATTTTTCCAGAGAATGGTAATATGCTCACCCTTGAATTAGTGTGGAACTTATCTTTCGTAAAGAAAGGTCAGTGCGTTATGAACAGTCTCAATAACCAGCATGCATGTAACAGTAATGGTCAAAGTCCCAAAGTAGTATATGAAAGTGCTTAAGCAGAAGGATGCGATGGATTGTGGACCTGCATGTTTGGCTATGGTGGTGCAGCACTATGGTCGCCATCCAGATCTTGAGCAAATCCGTGAGGATTGTGCCTTAGGGAAGGATGGGGTGTCTTTGCTGGGCATCAGTAAAGCTGCAGAGAAAAGAGGGTTGCACTCGCTGGGTGGTCGTGTTACTTTTGAGATGCTCGCTGCTGAAGCTCAGATGCCTTGCATTGCCCATTGGAATCAGAATCATTTTGTAGTTGTTTATAAGGTCAAGAGACTGCGTAAAGGTAATTATAGGGTCTATGTCGCAGACCCTGGGAAAGGGTTGCTCACTTACACCAAGGAGGAGTTTTGTGAGCATTGGGTGAGTACTAAGACTAGTGGTGAAGAGAAAGGTATAGTCCTACTCTTAGAGCCGACAGATGAGTTTTACAGCCAAGAACTGCCTGATGGCGGAAAGCTCGAGAAAGGTAATCGGCTGTCCTTCCTTTGGAGCTATGTCAAGAAGTATCGTAGGTATTTTGGTCAGATCATACTGGGGTTATTGTTGGGGTCGTTGATTCAGCTCGTTTCCCCTTTTCTCACTCAGGCAATAGTCGATACGGGTATTGGGGGAAGAGATATTGGTTTCATCTGGCTGGTATTGCTGGCTCAGTTGATGCTCCTCTTTAGCCGTACAGCGATTAGCTTTATCCGCTCCAAGCTACTGCTTCACATTTCTACTCGTATCAATATTTCCCTCATCAGTGACTTCTTCATCAAGCTGATGAAGCTACCGATGAAGTTCTTTGACACCAAGCTATTGGGTGATCTATTACAGAGAATTGAAGATCATAGGAGGGTGGAGCAGTTTTTGACCTCCAATAGCCTCAATCTGCTATTCTCATTCTTCACCTTTATTATTTTTAGCATCGTTCTTGCCTACTACAACCTACTGATATTCGGAGTATTTGTTGTCGGTACGCTCCTCTATGCTGGTTGGATTACTCTATTCCTCAAGAAGCGAAGGACACTTGACTACAAGTACTTTGAGCAAGCCGGACGGAATCGTAATGTGACCTATCAGCTCATCAATGGTATGCAAGAGATAAAGCTACAGGGGTGTGAGCAGCGAAAACGATGGGAATGGGAGGACGTGCAAGCAGATTTATTCAAAGTCAATCTTCAGAGCCTCAATCTCCAGCAAGTACAACAGGCTGGAAGTATTACCATCAACGAAGTGAAGAACATCTTGATTACTGTACTTGCCGCAACAGCTGTGATACAGGGCAATATGACGCTCGGTATGATGCTGGCGGTGCAGTACATTATCGGTCAGCTCAATAGTCCTGTGGAGCAACTCATACAATTCATCTACTCGTGGCAGGATGTGAGCATCAGCCTAGACCGTATGAATGAAATTCATACCGAAGAGAATGAGGAGAATAGTGACCGCCATGTCACCAGCTTTGCACTAGATAACTTAGACATCAAGGTGGAGAACCTCTCATTTAAGTACGACATCTATAGCCCAACTCCTATCCTAGACCATCTCAATCTTACTATCCCCAATGGCAAGGTAACGGCTATAGTGGGTGCCAGTGGAAGCGGAAAGACCACTTTGATTAAGCTACTGCTTGGGTATTATTCGCCGTTAGAGGGCAGTATAAAGGTGTCAGGAAGAGACCTCGAGGAGTACAATCTTAGCTGGTGGCGGAGCCACTGCGGAGCCGTGATGCAGGAAGGGTATCTCTTCAGTGACACCATCGCTCGGAATATCGCCATAAGTGACGACACTCCAGATGTTGATCGAATAAGAGCTGCGGCCAGTACGGCAAACATTGCAGACCATATAGAGAGCCTACCACTTGCGTACAATACGATGATAGGACAGGATGGTCAAGGGATTAGTCAGGGGCAAAGACAACGAATACTGATTGCCCGAATGGTCTATAAAGACCCTATATTTGTCTTTCTAGACGAAGCCACCAATGCCCTAGACGCCAATAATGAACGTACTATCACAGAGAAGCTTGAAAACTTCTACAAAGGTAAAACCGTAGTGGTGGTAGCTCACCGTCTATCTACTGTCCGTAATGCCGACCAAATTGTGGTCCTTGACGAGGGAAAGATAGTAGAAGTGGGCAACCACGAGAGTTTGACAGCTCTCCGAGGCAAGTACTATGAGCTAGTCAAGAACCAATTGGAGCTAGGCAACTAATATGGAGAAACAAGAAAGAAGCTACGAACTGAGGAGCGAAAAGGTACGCAGCATCGTGGGGCAGATCCCTCCCGCACTGGTTAGATACGGCACCATAATCCTCTTTGCAGTATTGCTAGTCCTATTTGGCATCGCCTACTTTATGCCCTACAAGCAAGTCTATTCAGGCACCATCACCTTTTACGACGTGTCGGAGCCTACTACAACTGCTTATATAAGCTATGCCAACGACAAGGTATTGACCAATATTGAAGAGCCTATTCCTTTGACCCTCCATCTTGAGACAGAAGACTTGGACGTTCAATTGAAAAGCATAGAGAACAGGCGAGATACCCTTAATCGCTATTCTGCAATTGTAACATTTCCACCAGAGCAAAAAGAGTGGTTCCCTAAGCTCCAAAATAGCACCTTTGACTTTACCATCGTAGAGAATAACGGCAATTTGCTTGGTCACCTTATCCCCGTTTTAAGCACGACTCTGGAGTGATTAATTTCCCCCTCTGTGGGGCAAGGCCTTTTGTCGGAAAAGCGAAGTTTTGTCGGACAAAAACACACCTTGCCAAGTAGGGAAAAGAGATGGCGTTTTGGGTAACACAAAACCGTTGTCAAGTCGACAGCGCGACAAGTTGACTCGTGAGATACCTATCCTGATATCTATCTCACGATCTCATCATCTGAATAATTATCCATATATATAGCTCTATTATAGAGAGAGAGAGCATCTTATCTGATGTAATTATCCTCCAGCATCTTCTCAATGTCGCTCACCTTGTATAGGCTCTTCCCTCCAAACTGAGTATAAGGGAGTATCTTACGGTCTCGGTACTCTTGGAGTGTCCGCAAGTTATTGAGAGCCTTTCACACACCGTAACAGTCTATCGCTATGTATGCAGAAATCCCAAATATTTTGCTAACTTTGTGGGAGAAGTGAAATCACAATTTTAATATGTGTTTATGGCTGATATATCAACACTATACGCAGGAAAACTGCTACTGAGAAGCCCATTCATCGTAGCTAGCTCGGGATTGACTAAAGAAGTCAAGAAGATCAAGGAGCTCGCAGATGCTGGCGCTGGTGCAATCGTCCTAAAATCGATTTTTGAGGAGGAGATAGAACAGGATATTACCCAAATGACTGAGGAGATGAATAGTGGCTACCACGACTCCGCAGCGATGGATTACCTCCAACACTACGTAAAGGAGCATGCCCTACAATCGCATGTAAATGTAATCCGTGAGGCTAAGCAAGCCGTAGATATCCCTGTAATTGCTAGTGTAAATGCTTATAAGAGTGATAGCTGGGTAACGTATGCCAAGGAGCTAATTGATGCTGGCGCTGATGCCCTAGAGTGCAACGTTATGAGACTGGAGACTAAGGTGACCCAGCCTTGGGGAGAGTCGGAGCAGGATTTGATCAAGATGGTTCAGGGGCTTCGTAAGGTATTGCCCAATACGCCACTTATCATCAAGCTAAGTAAGTATTTCACCAACGTCGTTCGTCTCGCTAGAGACCTGAAGCTCGCTGGAGCCGATGCTGTGGTACTCTTCAACCGTACTTTTATGCCCGATATTGATATTGAAGAGGAGGAGATTAGTCGTGGTTCAGTGCTGAGCCATCAAGGTTCGTTCTCCGACTCCCTCCGATATGCCGGATTGGTTCGTGGTGGTGTGCCAGACCTTTCTATCGCCCTCTCCAATGGCGCGCGCGATGGTAAGGATCTTGTGAAGGGGCTACTCGCAGGTGCTGATGCTGTACAGTATTGTAGCGCTCTATATAAGGGGGGTGCCAATGTTATCCGCGAGGCTAATCAATTCCTCTCTGACTGGATGGATCGTAAGCAGTACCACGAGATTAAAGAATTTAAGAGCAAGTTGGCTGCCACTCGTGTAGATCATGCTACCATGTATCAGCGTAGCCAGTTTATGCGTTATCATGCTAGCGAGGATGCCAATCCTACCGCTGCTGTGGACTTCAGTAAGCCCGATTACGGTCATATCTAAGACCCGCAAGCATGGTGATAGTGCCAAAGCCTGAGGAGCTCCTTGGGCAGGAGAGGTTGGTTGCTCACTTCGGTGCTCTTCTCCAAGCAAAACAATTGCCTCACGCCCTTCTTCTCACAGGAGAGGAGGGGAGTGAGGCTTTGCCACTTGCCTTTGTGCTATCGCGTCAGATCCTATGTGAAAATAGGACGGAGGAGGGATTACCCTGCGGCGTGTGCCAATCGTGTAGGCAAATGGATGGTCTACAGCACCCCGATCTCACCATGGTATTTCCAGTGATTAAGAGTGGCGATACCAAGGAAACGACTTCTGACCTTTATTTAGATCAGTTCACGCAACTCATGAGTAAGGCAAAGCGCTTCTCGGAACTGGAGTGGCGCGACTTGCAGAGTGCGGGTAATAAACAGCTGCAGATACTTGTAGCCGAAGCCGAAAGACTTATTCATTTTACTTCGTTGCGCTCGTTCAAGAGCCAATATCAGGTTATCATAATATGGAAGCCTGAATTGATGCGCTCCGAGACCGCCAATAAGCTACTGAAGCTATTGGAGGAGCCACCAGCTGGAGTGGTGTTTGTCATGGTGTCGCACGAACCACAGAAGCTCTTGCCTACTATTGCCAGCCGTCTGCAGCGGGTGACGGTGCCAGGGATTCCCGAGGAGGTGCTGGTAGATTATTTGATAGCGAAGGAGGGAATTGAGACAGAAAAGGCAATGAAGATAGGGCACTTGGCTCAGGGTAATTTGTATAGAGCGCTGCAGCTGGAGCAGAATGGAGGCGAGGTACACAGCCAGAACGATGCCTTGCAATTGCTGAGTTTGCCTTTGTGCCGCGACCCTAAGGTGTTTCTGGAGTACGCCCAAGAGGTGGCTAAGCTAGATAGACCTGAGGTGGTAGCTTTACTTGATGCTTTGCCCCCAGCACTTAGGGAGGTATTGGCACTCCAGTATGGCGACCACGATGTGCAGTTCCTCTCCTCTGCCTTAGGGCGAGAGGCACAAGCGATTGCTGCGGCTTTACCCCTAGATAATTACTCTAAAGTGATGGAGGAGATACAGAGTGCCCGAATGGAGGTGGTGCAGAATGGGAATGTCCAGATGGTGGTTTTCGACTTCCTACTTACATTGATAACACTCTATAGACGATAACCAAGTTATTCCAAAACAGTAATATATATTTGTATGAAACGATTAGTCCTTACCATTGCGATGGTAATCGCTACGCTAGGAGGTGCCATGGCACAGTCCAAGACATCAGTCGCATACCACAATGCTGCACTTTATGTAAAGGGTAGCAATGGGTTCAAGCTTAAGGTGGCAAATACCTACACGCTCGATGGTGCAGGTTTTGTGCCCACGTTCGATACCAAGCAGGCTACGCTAGAGGGAACCCCCTTCTCTATTAGTCCTAGTGTACGGTTTTCCAATCTCCAGACAGAACTCTCGGGGAGCTTTAGTAAGCACTGGGGCTTTCAGTTTCACTTCAACTATGCTGGGAATAAGATTAGCCTACTCAATATGTTGCTCGACTATCAGTTGAGTGATAATCTAAAGCTGACTTTTGGGCAGATGAAGGTGCCTGGCCCAGCGAGTAAAAACTACAGTACAAGTAGCGCTATGGCTATGGATACGCCTATGGGACTATCCATGGCATCGTCTCGTCGTTTCGGTTTGGCGCTCTATAGTACCAGTGGCAGGCACTATGCAGCCTTAGGTGCCTATACATTTAACCTCAATGACTTCGTGGGAATAGGTCTGCCCAAGCGACCTGAGGTAGGAGTGGCAGGACGCTTCGCCTACAACGTAGTCAATAAGAGGCTTGAGAAGCTACAGCTAGGTGCCAATGCTTATTGGATGCGTATGACGAATGGCAATAGCGTTCGTACTGGTGCCATGGGTATAGAGACAGGTGCTATTGCTCCGAAGTTTGTCACCTATAATTATGCCAATACGAAGAGCCAACTTAATTATGGTGTGGAGCTTGCCTACCAGAATAAGAACTTCTTATTTACGGCGGAGGGTCTTGGAACCAACTTCTTCCGTGCTGAGAACCTTCCTACCCCTCAGTACGCTGGTTGGAATGTGCGTGCGAGCTATACGGTACTCGGCAATCCACGTAGCTATAAAGCAAGTAGCGGAGACTTTAGTGGTAGCCCTTATGATGGTGATCAGGCGCTAGAGCTTGGAGTGAGAGCATCGGGGCTTTATCTTAATGATCACGAAGGGACTGAAGCGCTTGCTGGTATGAGCTATGGTGCTTTTGCCAATTATTGGACAACGAAACACCTTTGCTTCTCTCTGCATGCTAATTATCTTGATCATCATAAAGACTTTCACGGTAGTTACTCAGTTGCCGGCGATAACTTCAAAGGAATAGATTTCGTTGTCGTACAAGGTCGAATCACTATAGTTTTCTGATGTCGCTACTGCAAGTAGATAATCTAAGCAAGAGCTTCGGGGTTCTGGAGCTCTTTAGTCACCTTACCTTTGTTATAGAGAAAGGGCAGAAGATTGGTCTTATCGCTCCTAATGGAGCGGGTAAGACTACTCTTCTCCGTATGCTGGTAGGCGAGGAGAGTATCGATAGTGGAGAGATTACCACGATGAGAGACCTTAAGCTGGCTTATCTGCCTCAAAAGAGTGACTTCTCGGGCTACCCCGATATCCTTTCTGCTAGTCTTAGTGGTATCGCTCCGAACCTTCAGGAGGTCATCTTGGAGTATGAGGCTGCTGTGGAGAGCGAAGATACGGATCGGCTGAACCGTGCTATCGCAGCTATGGATCAGCACGATGGCTGGCATATAGAACAGGAGCTACAGGCACTGCTGACGCAATTGGAACTGGGAGATCCTCATAGGAGTACGCAGGGATTATCGGGAGGGCAAACGAAGCGCATAGCATTAGCATCGGTGCTTCTTAGGAGTCCAGACCTATTTATCCTCGACGAGCCTACTAACCACCTAGACCCAAGTACCGTGGAGTGGCTGGAGGGTTATCTCTCGACCTCCAATGCGGGACTACTGATGGTGACGCACGATAGGTACTTCCTGGATCAGGTGTGCGATACCATAATGGAGCTAGACGATAAGCAGATATTCACGTATGAAGGGAATTATAGTCTCTATCTCCAGAAGCGCGCTGAACGTCTTGAGCAGATGGAGAGCGAACAAGCGACACTTCGGAATCGCTATCGGACAGAGTTGGATTGGATGCGCAGAATGCCGAAAGCACGTGGTACCAAAGCACGCTATCGGAAGGATGCCTTTGAGGAGCTCCAAGGACAGCTGCGGAATATCCCTATCCAGCAAGGGCCTCGCCTAGACAATGAGTCGGTATATATCGGAAAGAAGATATTTGAAGCCAGAGGGCTATCTAAGAGTTACGGTACCCTCGATGTGATTAAGGACTTCTCCTATAGTTTTGCACGTAGAGACAGAGTCGGTATTATTGGTCCTAATGGAGCTGGCAAGACCACTCTGATTCGTCTGATTATGCAGGAGCTGGAGCCTACTTCAGGGACTATCGAGGTGGGGGAGACCGTAAAGTTTGGCTACTTCTCGCAGTTGCCACCTGCTTTTCCCGAAGATAAGAAGGTTATAGAAGTCGTCACCGATATTGCCGAACGTATTGTAGGGCGCAGTGGGGCGGAGCATAGCGCTATGCAGCTCCTAACTAGATTCCTTTTCCCTCCGAAACGGCAGCAGGACTATGTATCACTTCTAAGTGGTGGAGAGCGCCGTAGACTTCAGCTCTGTACGGTGCTGATGCAGAAGCCTAACTTTCTTGTCCTTGACGAACCTACTAACGACTTAGATATACCTACGCTACAGGTGCTGGAGGAGTACCTAAGTCAGTTCGACGGGTGTTTGCTTGTCGTGTCGCACGATAGGTACTTCATGGATCGTATCACCGAACATCTGTTTGTGCTAGAAGGCGATGGAAAGGTGCGTGACTTCCCAGGTAATTATACCGACTATCGCAATTCCCCCAAGGAGGAGAAGGTAGTAGCTAAGTCTAAGACTGAGAAGACCGAGGCACCGAAGCCACAACGCTCGGAGAGAGAAAGGAAGAAGCTCTCCTATAAAGAGCAAAGGGAGCTTGAGCAATTGACTGAACTTCTCCCCGAACTAGAGCTGAAGCTGAAAGCTATAGAGGATAAGATGAATAGCGGGACGGCATCCCCCGAGGAGCTAGTACGCCTTGGGGCATCGTATAGTGAGGTGAAGGATGAACTAGATCTTAGTGAACTCCGTTGGTTGGAACTATCGGAGATAGCACAGTAAGGTATCACGAGGGGACTTTGCTACCCCTCGTGCTACTGCATTGTACTATTGATATCGTAGACCTATGAAGATATTAGAGAATAGATTTATCCCTTTCGATGGCTTCTTGTGCCTTAACTTCTTCGGTATTATACTCGTAAGGAAGGGGTGGAAGCATGCGGTAGGAGCGGTGGATATCAACCATGAGCGAATACATACGGCTCAAATGAAAGAGATGGGGTATATCCTATTCTACGTGTGGTACTTTATCGAGTGGCTCGTCCGATTACCCTTCAAAGGGAATGCCTATCGTAATATTAGCTTCGAGCGAGAAGCGTACTTACATCAGTCCGATTTAGATTATCTCAACCGTCGTAAGCACTATGCTTGGTGGGGACACCTATAACAGAAGAGCGGCAAGTTACAATCGTAACCTGCCGCTCTTGCTCTGTAGCGAGACCGAGAATTGAACTCGGGACCTCATGATTATGAATCATGCGCTCTAACCATCTGAGCTATCTCGCCATAACCCTTAAGCGATGGCAAAGATACAAAAAATATCCGAACCGCCAAATAAAGGGTTAGATAATTCGCTTGATAAGCCCTTGTAGCACCTTGCCAGGACCATATTCCTCGAATTCTGTAGCGCCATCCTTGCGCATATTGAGTACAGTCTGTGTCCAGCGAACCGGTGCTGTGAGTTGCTTGATTAGGTTTTGCCTAATCTCTTCTGGGTCAGTATGGGGTAGCGCATCTACATTTTGGTAAATAGGGCAGCGTGGTGTATTGAAGCTCGTCTCCTTGATCGCTGCCTCTAGTTCCTCTCGTGCACTTTCCATGAATGGACTGTGGAAGGCACCACTCACATTGAGCGGAAGGGCACGCTTAGCACCAGCCTCCTTGGCGAGATCTATTACCTTCTCTACACCAGCGATAGAACCTGAAATTACTGCCTGACCAGGAGAGTTGTAATTGGCGAGGATAACGGTCTCGCCTACTACTGAGGCGCATAGCTCCTCTACCTTCTCGTCTGGTAGACCGATGATAGCCGCCATGGTGGAAGGTGCTTTCTCACATGCCTTTTGCATAGCCATTGCGCGCTTATATACGAGCATGAGAGCGTCCTCAAAGGATAGCGCTCCGGCTACAGCGAGTGCGGTAAATTCTCCGAGCGAGTGCCCCGCCATCATATCAGCGTTTCTACCCTCCTCGCTTACTATTGCTGAGATGTAAGAATGGAGGAATACAGCTGGCTGAGTTACTTTAGTCTGCTTGAGCTCCTCTTCTGTACCACCAAAGATGATATCGGTAATACGATAACCAAGGATAACATTGGCATGTTCAAAAAGCTGATGGGCTCTCTCGTCCGTGTCGTAAAGGTCTTTGCCCATGCCCACAAACTGGGCACCTTGTCCAGGGAATACTGATGCTTTCATTTTATCTTTCCTATTTATATATATTGCGTAATACTTTATTAAGTGTCTTCTTTGCTTCATACTCTTTGAGGTAGAAGGGCTCCCAGTAAGCTACGTCTAGTCGTTGCCCTTCTTCCAAGAGAGAGAAGGCAGCCTCTGCCATATCTTTTGCCTTTGGGTAGATATTGGGGACAAAGCGACTCCTAGGAAGCAATGAACCCATTAGTGTTTGAGCCTTCTCCGCACCCGAACCGAAGTAGACTAGTTCTCTATCTCCTACAATTTCCTGCAGTGACTTCTGAGTCTCCTCTTCCGTGAGGATAAGTGCAGCTATATCTGTCTCCGCTTCATTATTTACGGTATATAGTGCCGAGTAGACCTCCATACGTCGGGCATCAATCATTGGCATCAAGAGCGCATCAGTAGATGGTGCCTCTGTGGCTTTATAGCTAAGGGCAATGAGGAGCGTAGTAGGGAGTGCAAGTAGTGGTATATTGCGTGACCACGCGAGCCCTTTAGCATACCCTGCAGCTATCCTAAGACCAGTGTAGCTCCCAGGACCTTCGGCTAGGCAGACTGCCGATAGCTCAGCGCCCTCTGGGATCTCAGCCAGTACTTCATTTGCCATTACCGCCAAGCGTGCCGACTGCTTTGTGCGGTCGTTCTCCTCTCGCTCCGCAACCACTCCTCGCTCTTCGCTGGCTAGAGCTACTGAGCAATAGTCGGTAGAGCTATCCAAAAGTAGTATAAACTTATCCTTACTCATTATTTCTTGCTCTTTATGCTGCGTTTCTTAGCCCCTCCATCCTTATCCGTATCGGCGATAATCTTACGAACATCTACCTCGGTGAGCTTGGTGGCATCAGTCCCCTTAGGGATTTTGTAGTTACTCTTTTTGTACTTGATATAAGGACCCCAGCGTCCATTCAGTACCTCAGCTATCTCCTTGCCCTCGCCAAAAGAGGCGATAAACTTATTCTTCTCCTGCTCCACTTTCGCATCTATCAGAGGCTTTGCCTCCTCTAGTGTGATTTCGTAAGCCGACATATCTTTGGGAATGCTGGCGAATAGTTTGCCGAAACGGACATAAGGGCCAAAACGACCAATATTTGCCTCTACCTGTTCTCCTTGGTATTCGCCTAGCTTACGTGGTAGCTTAAAGAGTTTTAGAGCCTGCTCAAGCGTTAGTGTTTCCAGTGAAAGCTCGGCAGGGATAGAAGCGAAGCGAGGCTTTTTTCCTTCCTCATCAACTGCTCCTATCTGTACCATAGGTCCAAATCTCCCTATCTTGGCAAAGACAGGCTCACCACTAGTAGGGTCTTCGCCTAGTTGGCGCTCACCTACACGGTACTCGCTCTTCTCCGCCATCACCGTCTCTACATTATCGTGAAATAGGTTGTAGAAAGTAGCGATGACGCTATTCCACTCCTTTTTCCCTGCTGCTATATTATCGAACTCCTCCTCTACCTTAGCCGTGAAGTTGTAGTCGAGTACCTGTGGGAAGTGCTCCACGAGGAAGTCGGTCACCACAATACCCGTATCCGTAGGGAAGAGTTTATTCTTATCGGCACCATAGACCTCCTTCTTGGTACGCTTAGAGATCTTATTATCTTTGAGTTTAAGTTCTAGATAATCACGTTTTTCGCCATCTGTAGACTTCTTAGTCACATACTCACGCTTTTGGATGGTCTGAATCGTAGGTGCGTAGGTCGATGGTCGTCCTATACCAAGCTCTTCTAGCCGTTTCACGAGAGAGGCCTCGGTATATCGTGCAGGGCGTTGGTTGAACCGCTCACGTGCCTCCACCTCTTCGCATGAGAGCGCATCGCCCTTACTCATCTTGGGTAGAAGTCCTCCCTCCTCTCGCTCTTCGTCGTCGTCACTCCCCTCTAGGTAGACTTTCAGGAAGCCCTCAAACTTTACTACCTCTCCCTTCGCCTCGAAAGTGGTGGTAGTACCGGATAGTATCTCTACCGTGGTATTTTCCATTTCGGCATCGGCCATCTGAGAAGCCAGTGTACGCTTCCTAATCATATCGTATAGGGCACGCTCCTGCTTATTGGTACCAGCACTCTCTACCTCCACATTGGTAGGTCGGATAGCTTCGTGTGCCTCTTGAGCCCCCTTGGTATGTACTTTGTATTGGCGTGCCTTGACAAATTCCTTCCCATATTCGCGCTCCACAAGAGCACAGCTCGTGGCAACGGCATAGTCCGATAGATTGACCGAGTCGGTACGCATATAAGTAATGTGTCC
Organism: Porphyromonas levii; assembly: GCF_018206105.1. Taxonomy (NCBI): domain Bacteria; kingdom Pseudomonadati; phylum Bacteroidota; class Bacteroidia; order Bacteroidales; family Porphyromonadaceae; genus Porphyromonas; species Porphyromonas levii. The sequence continues at coordinate 15,586 of NZ_JADRGN010000021.1, read as the reverse complement.
TGCCTCGTATAGGCTCTGCGCCAGACGCATAGTCTGCCCTACAGGATAGCCCATGCGGCGAGAAGCCTCTTGTTGGAGTGTAGAAGTGGTAAAGGGTGCTGCTGGTTTACGCTTAGAGGGCTTTACCTCTATCTTTCCCACCGTGTAATTAGCATCGATAAGAGCCTCTAGGATTGCTCTTACTTCCTCCTCAGTCTCGGGTCGCTGTGCCACCTCTGCCGTGACCTTTTCTCCATTGCTTGTCACAAAGAGCCCACGGATACGGAAACTGCTCTTGCCCTCGAAGCTATTGATCTCACGCTCACGCTCTACGATGATACGAACAGCTACGGACTGTACACGCCCAGCAGATAGCTGAGGTCTAATCTTGCGCCATAGCACGGGGCTAAGCTCGAACCCTACAATCCTATCTAGTACCCTGCGGGCTTGCTGGGCATCTACCATCTGCACGTCTATCGAGCGTGGATTGGCCAATGCTTGTTCTACTGCCGTCTTGGTAATCTCATGGAATACAATTCGGTTCTCCTCCTTCTTATTCAGTCCCAATACCTCTGCCAAGTGCCACGCAATAGCTTCTCCCTCACGGTCTTCATCACTTGCCAGCCACACTTTGTCTGCCTTCTTGGCAGCCGACTTTAGTTCACGAACTACTTTCTCTTTATCCTCCGAAACTTCATACTGGGGCTCGAAGTTATTGTCGAGATCCACTCCCATACCTTTAGTCTTCAAGTCTCGGATGTGACCGTAGCTCGAAAGCACTTGGAAGTCTTTGCCTAAAAACTTTCCAATTGTTTTGGATTTTGCTGGGGACTCAACTATCAGGAGGTTACTTGCCATATTGATACTACTCTTCTATCTTTTTCGCTTGAAACTTAAATTCCGTGCAAAAGTACACATTATATATAATAGCGCAAAATAATTGCTCTTCCGCTCCTCCTATACTTAGCTCGGTGTCTTGGTTTTGTGTAGAAGCATACTCTTATTAAGGTCATCGCCGTTGCGGTTTCAGTCCCTTTGGGGAGAAACTGGAGTCTCTCTAGGGAGAAACTGGAGTCTCTCTAGGGAGAAACTGGAGTCTCTCTAGGGAGAAACTTTCTTTGCTCAGTAGAGGGCAATCGGTGAGGTAGGGGAGGAGCGTATGCGCTGCCCCTATCAGTTTCCCCTGTTCTCGGTATGAATAGATGATTTACTGTGCAGAATAAGGGTGGGGCGTTCTATGATGTGTAGATGCAAGAGGGGTAGTAGGGCAGAAGAGGTTACGCTTAAAACGTCGACCGACCTATTAAGAGCCATTAGGGCAGCTGCTTTATGGCTTTCGTTTCTCTGCCAAATTGATAATTCTCTGATTGCTACTGCCCCGAAAGGAGAGTCGGGGGTCATAAAGACTAGCTACAAAGCGCCCATCTACCAGTACGTCTATATATTCCAATAGCGGCTGGTAGCGTGGGTGGTCTTTGATAGCTTCGTAGGTAAAGCCTGTATAGCACCAGATATTTATCTGTGTGCGTTGCTTGATGGTCCGAAGTAGTGGCAGAAATTCTTCTGGGTTGAAGAGGGGATCTCCACCACTAAAGGTGACGCCATCTAGCATAGGATTTTCTTGAATCTCCTCTATGATTTGCTCTATCATCTCCTTGGTCACCACCTCTCCCGCTAGGGGATTATGGCTCTCGGGGTTATGGCAGCCAGGGCAATTGTGACGACAACCAGCCAAGTAGATAGAGTAGCGAATCCCCTCGCCATCTAGTATGGTCTCGGGCATAATATTCAATATTCTCAGACTCATCTTGCCAGACTGTGTCGGATGGGCGTTGGTGTACTTGTTAGTGGTGCTTGGTGCGGTCTTTTTCCTCCGCACGCTTAGCGGAGTTCCACGAGCTCAGATCTCCAGTAAGGTACCCAGTGATGCGCCTCATCCTCAGAATATGTTCGCTCTTACAGATTGGGCATTTACTGTAGATGATACCTTTGTAGTGGCACTCTTGGCATGTGTCTATTGGGTGGTTAATAGAGCCATAGCCAATGTTTTGCTCCTTCATTAGCTTTGCTATCTTGGAGATAGCACGCACATTCTTCTTCGCCTCACCATCGAGCTCTATATACGTAATGTGTCCGCCACCAGTGAGTGCGTGGAATGGTGCTTCACGCTTTATCTTCTCGGCAATAGTGATTTGCTCCTTGACATCTACGTGGAAAGAATTGACGTAGTAGTCTCTGTCGGTTACGCCCTCTATGATCCCGTATCGCTTCCTATCCATTCGGGTAAAGCGTCCGGATAATCCTTCTGCCGGTGTTGCTAGGACAGAGTAATTGAGGTGATATTTCTCCTTTAATTCTCCAGCCACTTCGTTGAGGATTACTAGGCACTGTCTGAGGGTCTCCCACGCCTGATCGTTGGTGCCATGACCTTCTCCGTAGATAGCGTACATGGCATTGTGCCCTCCGATAAAACCTATGCCGAGTGTGCCACTCTTGAGTACATCGCCTACCTTATCATTGGGGCGCAGGGCGGCACCTCCCTTCCATACATCGTTGCCCATCATGAAGGGGAATTGGCGTGCCAGGGCACTTCTTTGGAATTCATACCTGGTATAGAGCTGCTCTCCCACTAGTCGGGCTAGGTCGCGTAGGCTCTCGAATAGTTTATTTACCGCCATGCTCCTCAGTGTACCTTGGTCGGTATGGAGCGTGGAGTGCTCCTCGGCATAGCGCATGGCTTCAATCGCAAGTCTTGGGAGATTGATGGTGGTGAATGAGAGGTTGCCTCTGCCTATAGAGGTCTTCTCGCCATTGAGGTTTTCGAATACCCTCGTGCGGCATCCCATTGTAGCTATTTCGTATTTGTAGCGCTTTGGGTCGTCCTCTCGCCACAATTCGTGACGATTGAACGTGCTATCGAGGAAGACAAAGTTGGGGAAAAGTGCCTTGGCTGTAGTATCGCAGGCACGTAGGAAGAGGTCGAAGTTGGGACAAGAGAAGAATACTTCCCCTGCCAGCGCCTTATCGAAGTTCTTCAGCGCTAGTTCGTAGTCTGCATCGGAATAGTTGATGCCCTCTTTTACCTTAAATATCTGAATAGGGAAGACGGGGGTCTCTCCGCCGTCACCCAAACCCTCTATGGTCGCTTTCATAAGCTCCTCCATTACCATCCGACCTTCGGGAGAAGTATCGGTGCCATAGTTAATCGAGCTAAATACCACCTGATTACCACCTCTAGAGTGCATGGTATTGAGGTTGTGGATAAAGCCCTCCATGGCTTGATGGGTATCGCGTCGGCTCCTTTCTATGGCTTTCTCGATGACCTTCACAAGAAGGCGACGATTAAGGTGCTCATAATACTCCTCGCATATCGCCTCGTGCAGATGATCGACTTCGGTAGAAGAGGGGAGTATGGAGTGTAGGTGTTGGGCTACTAGCTCTCTAGCCTTTTTAGACTCTATATCCACGCTTTCGTCTACCGTCTGGAGTGCAAATTGTAGTAGATCCGCCACATGTTTCACGAAGGTTTTATACACTCCAGGTGCCATGAAGAAGTCGAAAGCTGGTATGGCTTGTCCACCATGCTGTTCGTTCTGATTGGTCTGGAATACGATGGTTGCCAGTGTGGCGTAGCTTTGAATACTCTGGGGGGTACGGATGCCTCCATTTTTGGTGTGAAATCCTCGCTCATATAGGTCTGCCAAGTCGTACTGCACGCAGGTGGTCGTCTTGGTAGGATAGTAGTCTAGGTCGTGGATATGAATGTCACCCCTACGGTGCGCCTCGGCGTACTTGGTAGGGAGTAGGTATCGATAGGTGTAGTCCTTAGTTACTTCCGATGCAAAAGTCATCATCTGTCCTGATGGGGTATGACTACTCATGTTGGCATTGCTGAGGTTGACATCGTTGTTGTCAATAGTTACGATACCATCCAATGATTGCTTCAGAGCTGTCTTCTTCTGTCGCTCAGTATTGCGCCACTCCCTGTAAAGGATGTAGCGCTTGGCTACATCAGGATTGAAGTGCATGAGTTCACTCTCCACAATGTCCTGCACCTCCTCCACGGATATCACATCTTTATCTATACGGCTAAGAATCTTAAGTGTAGCCGACTTGACTTCCACGAAATGGTCGGTGTAGCCTGCCGCTACGTAGGCCTTTAGGATGGCGTTCTCTATCTTGGTAGGGACGAACGCCTCTTGGACTCCATCGCGCTTGATGATGTACTTGATAGGATTGGTCATAACTTTAACTCCCGAAAGTAATGGTTCAACAAAAAATATACTAGATGTAACAGAGCCGAAGTAGGTCTTCTGACTCGTCTCACTCTACGACGCCTTCCCACCCTCTAGTAGGCAGTGGCTTATGTGTGTATAGCAGAGTATTACTGAGACTTACAGCAGCGGGTACTGTACTGGATTTCCACCAGTTTCCCTTACCTCCGTCTTGTTTATAGCACCACAAAGGTAACGATTTATTTTTGTATCCCTATCCAAAGTTACAAAGAATCCCCTCGGTAGGTTGGCACTAACCAATCTACCGAGGGGGTATATAAAATGTATGTCTAGCGTGTGTCTGCTTACTTCTTAGCAGCCTCCTTAGCCTCCTTAATCATCTTGGCATTGGGGAGGATAAAGATCTCTACACGGCGGTTCTTAGCTAGGTCAGCTTTGCTATCGCCCATGGCGACTGGCTGATCTGGACCTACACCTTCACCCATCATACGAGCGCTCTCTACCCTCTGCGCACGGAGGAAGTTGAGTACACTCATCGCACGCTCACGGGATAGCTGCATGTTGTATTCATACCTACCAGTCTTGTCGGTATGACCCACAATCTTGATGTCCGTATCAGGGTTGGCATTCATGTTTTCAGCAAACTTGCGAAGTGCTTCGCGCGAACTAGCGTTAAGCGTACTAGAGTTTACTGGGAAGAGGATACCGCTATCAAATGTAACACGGATGGCCTCACCATTATTCACGGTCTCTACAGTAGCATCAGGAATCTGCTGCTCTAGCTCTTTCGCCTGCTTATCCATTTGGTTGCCAATGATACCACCAGCCGCACCACCTATGGCTGTGCCTATGATAGCACCTATACCAGTATTGCCAGCTACTCTACCTATGCCAGCACCGATAGCGGCACCTGCTGCGGCACCGATACCAGCGCCCTTTAGAGAATTACTAGCACCACAACCACTCAGTATCAAACCGATGGTAACTATACTTACACTTAGAAAACCTTTAATCTTACTCATAACATCTAACTATTAAAATAAATACTAATCCTACTCGTCATCGTCCTCTTCGAGAGAGACGTCGAACTCTTGTTGCAACTGGATGAGTAGCACCATGTCCTCCACAGATATGGAGATGTCTTGTTCGTCCTCAGCTGCACTCTTAAGCGCATATTCGTGGAAGTCTTCGGGTTCTACCTCTACGACTTCCTCCTCGCCATCTAGCTGTTCTGTGTACTCTTCCCAAAGCTCGTAGAGATACAAGATATCCTGATCCAAGAGCTCTGTGATACTTTCTATCTCAGCTGTCTCTTCTCTGACAAACTCGAGAAGTTCTTCGTCGTACCAATCGAGGTCTTCTTCCTCGAGGTTAAAAGGGTTGTCTATCTCATTCATAAAACTTTATCTCTAGCTATGTCTTATAATACTACACCACAAAAGTAGGAAAATATCCGATATGTTGTCTATTCTAATCTATAAATTAACCGAAAATTGCGCTGCCTACTCTAATAATGGTTGCACCATGCTTTACGGCAATAGGATAATCGTGTGTCATACCCATTGAGAGCTCAGTAAAGTGTGAGCTTTCACTGAAAGCACCAGTACGTAGGTCGTCGAAGAGTGCTTTCATCTGTGCAAACTCGCGCTCGACCTGCTCCATATCGTCTGTCAGCGAAGCCATACCCATGATGCCTGATATCTGAGCATGCTGGTAGGTTCTAAGGCGATCGCTATTGATTAGTTCTTGTAGCTCTTCTAGCGAAAATCCATGCTTGGTCTCCTCTCCAGATATATGTATCTGCAGTAATACAGGGAGGTACTTTCGCCCCTGCTTGATACACTCCTTCTCCACTTCCTGAAGTAGCTTCTCACTATCGATACTGTGAATCATGTGCACGAAGGGTACCACATACTTTACCTTATTACGCTGCAGTGTGCCTATCAAGTGCCACTCAATATCTTTAGGCAGAGCGTCGTACTTCGGAAGTAGTTCCTGCACACGATTCTCTCCGAAGCGCCTTTGTCCGGCTTCGTATGCCTCTAGTACCTCCTCCTGGGTGTGGTACTTGGATACGGCTATTAGCTTAGTGGTCTCTGGTAGCTCCTGTTGTAGGGCTTCCAGTCGTTCCTTAATATCCACGACTTATCCCTCTGTTTTTATCTGATACTTGAATACATCCATATAGAGCGTCTCGGATACACTAGCTACGTCATACTCGCCTAGTGTGTCTTGCATCCCCTTGTGGAGGTTCTCTAGAGCGTGATCAATATCATCCGCTTGCACAATCATCTGTACGTACTTCTTTTTCTCCACACCTGCCTTCTCGTCTAGTGTGATAAAGCCTACCTTGCACTTATAGTAGCGTTCGCTCTTATCATCGATGAATAGGTCGTAGAGGCGTACTTTTTTTACGCTATCCATTACAAAGCTACCCCTGCCATTCATCTCTTCGGCCATACGAGCCTCCGCATCGGTAAAAGTCTCTGCATCGATAAGGTAGCTCTCACTCACCTTACGCATCTTGCCTGACTGGTTAATCTCTTTCTCGTATGTAATCTTACAATCAAACCAACTCATATTTCTTATATCCTAAAAATCCTCTAGTGTTATTACGCCTACGCCACTCTCTTTAATCGTATCTTTCAAAGCAGTGCCGTCGTCAAGGCTAGGTGCTGCATCGGTGATGACCGTGAGTTTTTGCCCTAACCCATGCTTTACAAGGTCGTTCAAGGTATAGAGTACACATACATTCCCTGCTATGCCACATAGGAAAACCTCCTTAGCCTTGTCGAGAAGGGTAGGGTACCCTTTTGCGAAAGCGCTGTACTCATCTAGCTCCTTCCGTACGCCCTTCTCTATGAAGTGCACTGGGCCTTGTCCCACTCTTAGTGCCTCCATAAGCGGCTCCCAAAGCGCTGCACCCACACTATACTTCACGCAGTGTGGTGGCCACATACCGCCTTGTGCCTCGAAGCTACAGTGCCCAATGGGATGAGCATCCATCGTTACCACAATCTCCTCCGCAGGAATTTTGGGCAATGCTGTCGCTAGTCTATCCATCGCTTCTTTGGCACCTGCTACAGGGAGTGTCCCTGTAATGAAGTCATTCTGAGGGTCAACTATTATCAGCACTTTCATACTACCGCATCTGCTTAGTCGTGATTAAGTGATTCTTCAGAGGGGTGGCATACATCTCTAGTATACGCTCTCTTACGAAGGACTGGTGCTCCTCGGCAGCCTCTACTTTCTTCACCTGACCCTCTAGGTAGTCTACAAATGTCTGCTCCTCCTTTGGACTGTACATGTGCTCGAACTGTCGTCCTCCATGTAGTAGGTCAAACGCTACATAGTTGTTGGGGTAAAGTCGGTAGTTTGTAAAGATTTGGCGGTCTATCTCCTGAGCCACTACATTGAGTATCTCCTGCTTGCTGCCAGCACTCTGAGTAAGAGCCGAGAGGTCTCTAAGCGTCTCACCTATGCTGAAGTGCACGCGCCCCTTCTGTCCCAGTAGCCCTGTCTGCATATTGATCATGTCATCTATGGGGCTCTTCTTCCACTCAGGGTCTAGGTGCTTCGCCAGCATCTCTTTTGCTTTGAGGTAATCGCAAGGGTCATACTCATAGGTAATGGCTATCGGCGTTATCTTTAGTTCCTCTAATAGCTCTTGGTCACTTTGTCCCTTCTCGGCACTCAGCGTGAGCATCTTCAGTACAGCTGTCTGTGTGCGGTCATCTGAGTTTTTACGCCTACCTTCGCTTTGAGCCAACCATACTGACGCCTCATCCCCTACTACCGAGCTGCGGATATAGTTGCTCAATCGCTTGCTCTCTACCAGCATCTCCCGCATCGAGGGCTTGCGCTTCACGATAAACGCATCAGAGAGACGCACTACCGCCCTTATCCACTCCGTAATCAAAAGGTTATCACCAATAGCTATCCGAGGCAAAGGAAGCCCCGCTTCGATACTCAGATAGTTGAGAAAGGCAGAGTCTAGTATGATATCTCTATGGTTGGATATAAAGAGGTACTTCTCCCCACCACTCCTATCGAGCTTACTCTTGCCCGACATAGTGAGCGAGAAGGTAGAGTGCTTCAGGATATAGTCAATGATGGGCTTTGCCATCTTTACCTTAAAGTCCTTGATAGACTTGCATTCCGCAGCCATTGCCCCTAGTTGTCCTTCGGAGATATCGCCCCATACTTCATGGGCTACTGCTAGAATCGTCTCCTCCTTTATGATCTGCTGGACTGCTTCCTGCACCTCGCTATCCAGGTATGGGCGTATACTCTCGAAGTACGCATCCTCAGTGCTGATTAGTTCCTTGCTCATCTTCTTTTCCTGCTTAAGTGATAATTAATAATCCCCTCCAATACTGTGCCTATGTCCTTCCCATCGGCAGCTACTTGCTGTGGTATAAAGCTCGTGGCAGTCATACCAGGAGTTGTATTTACCTCCAGTAGTATTGGTCTCCCATCCTCAATGATGTAGTCGACCCTGATGATGCCCGAAGCACCGAGGTATCCGTAGATTTCTCTGGTGAGCTGCTGTATCTCGGTAGTCATCATATCCCCTATACGAGCGGGTGTGATTTCCTCTACCGCTCCATTGTACTTGGCGTCGTAGTCGAAGAAAGCACGCTTTGGTACCACCTCGGTCACGGGGAGTACGTGCAAGCCCTCTGCATCCTCATAAGCTCCACAAGTGACCTCTGTACCAGTAATCAGCGCTTCTACTAAGACCTCCTCCCCTTCGGCAAAAGCCGCCTCTACGGCAGGGAGTAACCCCTCCACCGCATCTACTCGTGTGGTGGCAACACTACTACCTCCCACATTAGGCTTGACAAAAGCGGGCAATCCTGGCTCCACAGCAAGGATCATCGGACGAATACCATCGCCACGTCTTAGTCGTACACTTGGCGCTATTGCTATGCCGAAACTGTGCAGGAAGTGCTTGCAGAGGTACTTATTGAAGGTTAGCGCCCCAATAGCCGTAGGACAACAACTATACGGTATCCCAAGCATGTCCAAATATCCTGTAAGCAACCCATCCTCCCCTGGCGTGCCATGAATCGTGATGTACGCATAGTTGAAGGTAATGCGCTCGCCATTACGCTCAAAGGAGAAGTCATTACGGTCGATAGGGTACCGCTGTCCATCTAGCTCCACTACCCAAGCGTTGCGCTGTATCAATACAGGATAAATCTCCAGAGGGTGCCCCTCTAAGAAGCTCATTATCCCTGCTCTACTCTTTAGCGATACTTCATATTCGCCACTGTACCCGCCTGCCACAAGGGCAATCTTTGGCCTCTTATTCATCTTTCTTTTGTTATGCGTCCTAAACCTTCCTCACCCCATCTACCCTTTGTTATATCCCTCCACTCCTATCTCATACTCTATTCGTCCACAAGATTCTCAGCCGTAATGACACCTGCTGCCACATACCTACGCCACTTCTCTAGCAGCGCACCCATATCCTCGGGTAACTCGGAAGTGAAGTCCATCTGTTCCTTTTTCACAGGATGATAAAAGCCTAGGGTCTGGGCATGTAGGGCTTGTCGAGGGCATAGCGCAAAGCAATTCTCCACGAACTTCCGATAGCTCGCGAAGCGATTGCCTCTAAGGAGCTCAGCTCCGCCATAACGCTCATCATTGAATATCGGGTGCCCTAAGCTGCGGACATGAGCTCTAATCTGATGGGTGCGCCCTGTCTCTAGTTTACACCTAATCAGCGACACATACCCCAGCTCCTCCTCTACTCTGTAGTGGGTGACTGCTGTTTTGCCTTCATCGCCACCGTAAGGGAAGGTGGTCATCACCATGCGATCCTTGGGGTCACGTCCTAGATTAGTGCGCACGGTACCTTCCTCTTCTGGCATGCGTCCCCACACGAGTGCGAGGTATTCACGGCGGGTTGTCTTTTCAAAAAACTGACGAGCGAGTGCCGTGCGTACCGTTGCCTCTTTGGCAATGAGCAGCAGACCGCTCGTATCCTTATCTATTCTGTGCACGAGACCTACCTCGGGGTCATTAGGGTCGTACCTCGGGTCATCTTTGAGATGATAGGCAAGGGCATTGAGAAGGGTGCCAGTATAGTTGCCGTGCCCTGGGTGGACTACTAAGCCTGCTGGCTTGTTCACGACCATCAGGTACTCATCCTCGTACACCACAGAAAGGGGGATAGGTTCGGGACGAATCTCTAGCTCATAGGGTGGGCGCTCTAGCCTAAGTGATATGACCTCGCCTGGGCGTACCTTATAATTGGCACGCACCGCCTTATCGCCCACAAAGAGCGCTCCCGCCTCTGCTGCCTGCTGAATGCGGTTGCGGCTCACCTTGGGCATACGATCTACAAGAAAACGATCGATTCGTAGAGGCGTTTGTCCCTTGTCTACTACACAAGAGAAGTGCTCAAAGAGGGTAGGCGCATCTACTGAAGCGCCATCCTCGCTATCGTCCATCTCATCGAGGGTCTCAAGCTCCCAAAGCTCTTCCTCTTGGTATGCTGAGGTGTCGTCATTCCCTGCGGTTAAAACCATGACTCACCCTCCTCCTCTGGGGTAGCGCTCTGCACGTTTAGGGAGTCAGGACTCTGTACTCCGAGACTATCCAGAAGCTCTGCACGGTACGCCTCAGCTGAAGCGACCTCGAGCGTAAGCTTAGTAGTGTAGGGTACGCGATCACCTGCCATAAGGTAGCGCCCCGATTGGTCTTTGATGTGGAGCACCAGTTGGTTGTGTGGGCTAGGGACATACTCTTTCACTACTTCTATAAAGCCTGCTCCCTTTAGTACCATCTCTACAGAGCGCTCCGAAAGACCTTCGTACTTGGGAATTGGTATGGTCTTCACCTGCTGAGTATTCACCGTTACGAAGATAGTGCGGTGGCGCTTGATGAGCGTTCCCGCCTTTGGCGCTGTCTCTAGTACAATACCAGGAGCTTCGCCTGCCACATAAGTGGAATCGATAACCTCCATCGTGAGGTGGTGTGCCTCGAGCTGCGCCCGGGCCTCTTCCCGTGAAAGCCCTTTGATATCAGGAAGCCTGAAGGCACCATTATGCTGGGTGTACACGCCGAGAAATAGTGCAGCAGCTCCCATTAGTAGAGCCCCTGCCACGAATAGCCCCACAATATTTAGGAGCAACCACTTCCCTCCACTCATCTGCCTATACCAAGGACGTTCCACCTCTGTTGCTTCTTTTTTCCGCTTCATATATAATACACTGTGTATTCAATGCCAAAAATAAATATCTTCCTCTTGCCCCAAACTACCCCCCAAATATACCACAATTCTATAACCCGCCAACCAAAACACCCCAAGGAACACTCTTGTACTCGCTTTGTGGAGGGATAGTAATAACAACAGCTATCCCAGTCGCAAACCATTCGTTTACAACTGGGATAGCCATTAATCGTATGGGAACTACTAGCAATACCTATGGAAAAGGGCTCTAGCCTAGTAGTAGAAGGTGTAGGAGAGGAGAGCTGAGCGACCTCGGAGCTGATACCATGACCGATTCCTCTCGGTAGCGCCATAGCTCGTAAAGCCGTATTCCTGCATATTCAGAAGGTTGTGTAGGTGTAGCTTGAAGTTGCCAATATGGCTCCGATACTCGCCTACGCAGCTGAGTAGGAAGAGGTGCTTCATCTCTTTGGGGAGAAGCTCTTTCCCTTGGTGCTCACCTATGAGCGTAAGGTGTATGTAGTCCGTTGGGGAGTAGGTTGCTTCTAGTTTGTTCGTGGTACCATGGAGCGGTGCAAGCGTTTGCCCTGAGTACCACATCTGCGAACGATCTACTGAGTAGTTGTATTCGCCTGACCATTTGTCGTTGAGCGTAAACTGTGCGCTACCCCAAGTACTGGCACCCAATATCTGAGACTTTTGCTGGGTGTCCTGACGGATAGATTGAAAGTGAGCGTAATTGACTGCAAGCCCAAGTGATATCTTGGTCTTGCTCTTCCTGAGAAAGCGGGATATATAGGCATTGAGACCATAACTCCCACTTGTATTATCCCCTTTGACTAGCTCTATCCTATTGAGTCTCTCTGAGGGGTCATCGGAAAAGAGGTGGTCTGAATAATCATAACGACCTGTAAGGGAAATATTCCCATAGAGCTCTCTTATTGGCGCTCGGAAACCGAAATGAAATTCTCCATTGACCCCTCTCGTATTCCTGAGGTTTCCTGAGCCCAATAGTTCTTCACGGTAGGTCGTGAAGTAAGGAGTCCGAAGGAGGTCAAGCAGGCTGCCCACATTTTGGTTGTAGCTGAGGTTGCCGAAGACACTCCATGTCCGATTAAAGCGGTGCATAAAGTAGAGACTTGGGGATAACAAAAGACGAGTCTCACTAGGTTTTGCCCCGTATTTCATTACAGCCAATGTTGTAGGAATGGTGAGGGAGAGGTTGTTCTCCCCTTGAGTGAAGCGCCATAGCCGTGGCGATAGCGTAAGGGCTAACCTATTGCCTCGAGTAAATTCCAAACCGTCCTTGGAAATAACATCATAGGTGTACTGCGCCTCAATGGGGATGCTCAATTGCCACCCCTTGCCGATGGACAATAGGAAGGAACTAGATAGGCTAGCTTGTGCCATTTGCTCTCTAAACCTTTGTGTTAGCTCTGGCACCGTGAGTGATAGTAATGGTGCCGTTTGGTACGATATATCACTATTCAGAGAGAAAACTCTATCTCCTCTTCTGGTATACCAGCGGAGGCTATTCCGTACGAGATGTGACCGCTGCTCCACCATTTGTGTTATGGGGTGTGGAGCGCGTAGAATATTATCCTGCTGGTATTGCCCTACACCTACGTAGTCGATTGCCTCTTTTAGATAATTCTTCTGCCCATCACGTTTGTACTCTAGCATCCCTTTCACTACTTGCTCTCGGGAACGTATGTCTACTTTGTTTTCATCCAGTAGAAGGTTGTCGCCACTTGAAGGGTTCAAGAAGGTCAATTCATTGCCATAGGTGTGGCGGCTCGTGTAGTCGGAGTAGCTGAGGTCTGCCCTAATGGTGCGGTCGGAAGCTATTTGGTAGATGCTTTTTAGCTTGCCTTGCCCGCCCTTCTGTCTGAGGTAGAAGTGTGGAGAAATAGAGGGCGTAGGCACTGATAATCCCTTGGGTAGCGCACTGAGTAGAGGACTATTAGGTTTCAACTGCGGTATTATGGAGTGTTGTACCTCATCTGTGGCATTGAAGTTCTTGTCTAGTCTGCCCTCCATGGTGGTTTGCCACCTAGGCTGTACATAGAGAAGATGTCCCATCCCTCTGTAGGCAACTTCCTTGTGGCTGTCTATGCCAGTGCCTATTTCTGCTTTTCCATTGGCTCGACCTCTAGCCTTGCGGTTCAGCACCAGGTTCATCACGATTTTGTCATCGCCTACCAGATCTTTCAGCATCTTGACCTCCTGCTGATTCTCCATGATTTCGACCTTCGCTACCTTCTCATGTCGTAGGTTCTGAATTGTGCTTTGGTAGTCTCGTTCTACCAAATCCATGCCATCGATGGTTAGTTTGTCAATAGCCTTGCCTAGATAGGAAATGGTTCCGCCCTTAGTCACCTCTACACCTGGGAGCTTCTTAAGGGCTTCTTGCACTGTTACATCTCGCTTGCTTACAAATCGACCTAGGTGATAGGTGGTTGTGTCGCCACGCTGCACGATACGTGGAGCTTCTATCACGACATCCTCCAATTGCCGATTGGAGGGTACCAGCCGATAGGTTGTTGGTTGGTTATTGCTCGCCTCTGCCTTATAGCTCTCATAGGAGAGGTGGCTAAAGGAGAGGGTACAAGGTAGTGGTGCTTTGGGGATATTGAATACGCCCTTTGGGTCGGAGGTGGCAAAAGCCTTGGTCATACCATTCACAATAGCTTTGACCATTACGCCACTGATGGGCTTATTGTTTTCGCTATCTACCACCACACCACTCACCTGGGCACCTGCCGATACCCAAGCAAGTAGGAGTAGGGTGCCTATCAGCCAATGTTTCATTTACTCTTTTTCTAAAAAGACAAAACCATTAGGGTACAAGCGCATTACAATGCCATCATTAATGGTGATCACACTCTTGCCGTTTGAAGCTTTGTGGACATTCATCGTAATAATGCCATTGATATCATTCATCTTTTGTAGAGGATATAGTGTGTGGTAGCGCTCAAGAAAATCCACTCTTTTAATCTCAAATTCACTATTGAGTCGGACTGCAGGGGGAACTATTCCTTTCTTGCTTCGGATTTCAGCAAGTTCAAAAGAGATTTCTCCTGTGGCATCCTCAGCTGCTAAGATAAGTCCCGGTAGTCCTGCTAACTTCCAAGGACCATAGGGTAACGGTAGCTCCTCGGTATACCATGCAGTCCACTCTCTACCCGCAAAGGAGAGCTTAGCTTCGTGGCATGTGTAGCCCGCTATTTCTTTCGTGCCTTCACCCATGATCCAGTCTGTAGGAAAGGGTTCTGTATAGAAGAATCGGTTGGGTATGATGGGTTCGTGGTGCTCAATGGTCTGACTATTCAGGTCCAAGTAGAGCCTAGGTAAGAAGAAGCACTCAGTAGCGCCTTCACGAATTTCGTACTCTTTTATTCGTGCTGCATCTATCCCTTCAATGGCTTTGACGGAGTCAGTCTGATAGGCAGCATAGTCCTCTATTACAGCCCTTGTATTCCCTACACTTAGCATCACGAAAGTGACATCAACCACTCCCTCTGGGTTATTTGGCTCGTGCTTAAGTAATTGCTTGTAAATTATATTGAGCTGTGCAGGTTCTGTTTCTTGGGCTGCTACGCTCATGCTGGTGAGCAGTAGTATAACTGCGCTCCACATGCAAATCTTCTTCATAATTGTATCTGATATTATATTAATATTATGCTAGACAAATCTACGTATTATTATTGGAGTAACTGATACTTATGGGCTTCCTTGACTTTATTTAGTGGCTTTTTGTTTTTTTTGCATATCGTGTGGCGATGGTGTTATCTCTCAAGGGTCGTATTGTAGTGGTATAGCACTGAAAAAAGTCAACCACTTAGTGCGCATAGTCAAGTAAATTAGGATATTGGAGTTAACAGACCAGTGAAACCTCAGGCACGTAAGGTTAAGTGGATAGTTAAATCCGTTCGAAAAACGTCAATAGATTTAGGATAAGACGGATATTGTAGGGGCGATAAACCTTTTGTCTCTTCTGGTTGAGCGCTCTCGGTATATCCCATGACCGTTTAATATATACTAATCACCCAATTTAATATATACTAATTGGGTTAATTAATATACATCAAATGGATCAATTAGTATATATTAAATGGTCTTGCCGATACTATAGACGGTTCATGGGCTTTACATAGAAGGTTCGTGGCTGAATATTTGGCGTTTTTAC
>NZ_JADRGN010000003.1:0-96599 GCF_018206105.1 Porphyromonas levii | reverse complement strand
TTGCTTAGCATTGAGACGGATAAGCTTCCAATCTCCCACGCAGATAGCTTGGCACCCACCTAGCTCATAAAACTCCCAATATAGGTAGCTGTGCTGCTTCTGCATCGCTTCCTCACCTAGCAACGTAGGCAGCATGGAGATCCCATCGATATTGGCAGGAGTCTTTACGCCCGCAATTTCAGCGAATGTGGGCAAGAAGTCCCAAAATGCGAATGTTGCACGAAGTGCCATTCTCGCCGATTTGCAATCAAATCGGCTTATACGTTGCGCGGTGGTGAAATACAAGGCACTGAGACTGAGACTGAAGCTGACGGGAGCGTACTCTCGTATGTGACCGAAGCCAAATGTCGAAAGTAACGCAGTAGTTCGTCACCGTGCAACAGTCTCTTACGGTCTTATAACAAACAACTTCTCTCCCCTATAGCTCTTGGCATGGGGAGAGAAGTCTTTGAAGTTGACCAACAAGTTTATTTCTTATTCTTCTTTTTCTTATCGTGCTCTCGCCCATAGCCATAGCCATAGCCGTAACCATAGCCATAACCATAGCCATAGCTCTTAACGAGCAAGGAGTCTTTGATATAAACATCATTGAGCACAATACTTACATTCTTCAGCTTCTTATTGTGGCTGAGATAATTAATGTAGTCAAAGTCTCTCTTCTCTGTCTTTCCGGAGCGCACTACATAGATTGTATGATCTACCACTCTACTCAGAACCAAACTATCTACTACTGGACCTACAGGTGCAGTATCTACGATAATATAGTCGAAGTTCTGGCGGAAGATATTAAAGAGTTCATCTAGTCTTGGTCGCGCCAAAAGCTCTGGAGGACTAGGTGGGATGGTACCCGCGTTAATAATAGACAGATTAGGGAATCCCTTCGGATATTGCAGATAATCCAACGGATTAAGAGAACTATCATTAAGCAAATCGGACATCCCAACAGTCGAACTATTCCCAATGCCTAACGTACGTTTTAGCTGTGGGTTACGGATATCCAAACCGACAAGCAACACCTTCTGATCCAGTGCAGCAAGAGAAATAGCAAGGTTACTGATAACAAAAGTCTTACCTTCTCCACTCACTGTAGAGGTACCCATGACTACCAATGGACGTTTATTCTGCGTTAGGAAGCTTAGGTTGGTACGAATGGCACGGAATACCTCAGTCATTTGGCTATTACCATTAACCTTCACAACCAGCTCTGGACGTTTTGGATCAGGAGCCTCTTCTTGACTTCTTGGCACTGTACCAGCAATAGGCAAAGTGGTGAGCGCACGAATATCATCCTCTACGACGATCTTATTTCTCAAGAGTTTCCATAGGAATACACCCGCAGTAGGCAGGATAAGACCTAGTAGCAATCCAGCGAGATAAATGATAGGTTTCTTGGGGGACGAAGGCACATTAGCCGCGAGAGGGGTATCAATAATACGAGCACTCTCAAGTGATGCGGCCAACTTTATCGAAGTCTCCTCTCTACGTGTCAATAACATCAAATAGAGATTAGAGCGAATTGAGCGCTGACGCTCAATATCTGTACTGATACGTTCGAAAGTAGGCGCCTCAGCAATCTTAGAGGTATAACGTTTCTCTAGGTTCTTCAATCCATGAAGCTGTATCTCCAAACCTTGCTTTGCCACACTCGCTGCCTCCAAGATATTAGCCCTAGCCACATCGATATTATTAGAGAGCGCTACCACCCTTGGATGCTCTGCATTGGCAGCCTCCATAAGACTATTACGCTCAAATACCATTTGGTTGTACAGCTCTACAGCTGTATTCAAGGTACCATCAGCAAAGCCTAAGTTCCCTGGGATAATCTCATACTTACCCTGTTTCTTCTCAAGGTCACCAATCAAGAAACTCACCAACTTGAGTTGGGTCTCAGCCTCAGACCTCTGCACATCCATTGTTGCAGTCCCTTGCACGACAATACCTAGGTCTTGATAACTGGTTATACCTTGCGACTTCTTGACCGACTCTAGCTGAGCTTCAGTCTCACTAAGTTCATCACCAATAAGTTTGATACGCTCATTGATGAAGTTATAAGTCTTTTGTGCTGCAGCATCCTTATCAATGGCACGTTCGCGGTTATACACTTCCATCAGCTTAGACAAAAAGGCCTCGCCTTTCTCCCTATTCACCGACTGAATGGTAAGCACCGCTACCGAACTCTGCTTGTTGGCTCGCTCTGCTGTCAATCCGCCTTTCTCTGAGTAGTAGATGGCTTGTCTGAGCGGAGAGCTAAGGGTAACACTAAAACTACTTGGCATCTCTACACCTTCCTCCCTAGGGGTACGCTTAGTCATAGAGACAATCCCGTGTCCCAAGGCAAAAGTTGCTGGAAGAGAATCTATCACAATATCGTCGACGTCCTCTTGGTGTATTCTATAACGACCTTCTTCCAAAGGCTGAACCTCGAAATAGATAGGTCGTTCTATCTTACTAAGTCCTACAGGGTCCATAGAAATCATAAAGGGGAGGTTATCGTACCATACAATAGTCCGCAACCCTTTCTTGCTTGTCACCTCCACATACTCTGAACTCTCTTCGAGAGCCTTTTTCAAGATTTCACGAGAGCGCAATATCTCTAGCTCGTTGTCCACATTTACATTGGAAACCCCCATACCGAGTTCGGAAAAGTCGATACCCTCTATCTTAGGAGACTTATTGTCCTTCTCATCGACAAATAGGGTAGATGCCTTCACTTGATACTTCGGCTTTTGCACAGTAATATAAAGCCATGCGAAGCCCAAACAAAGAGTAACAACAATAAGGTATATCGGCCAAAACCTGAGATAATCCTTAAGTATCGCAGTAAGATCAATCTCCTCCTCATTGCTAAAAGAATCATTAGCACGAGGTGCACCCTCTAATCCGGGCGCATCATTTTGTGTATTATAGTTGCTGTTCATAAGTGTTATTTTCTCAGAACTGTAATCAATAAGTTCGTTACGGTCAATGCTATAGAAGCCACACTAATCCATATCGTAGTACCTGAACTAATCTTTGACGAAGCAGCGATGGCGTTATTAGGCATCACATAGATTACATCCCCTTGCTGCAGATAGTAGTAAGGAGAATCGACAATATTAGTATCTTTCAGATTAAGCTTGACCATCGTTACCGAACCATCACGATTCTCACGAACCAGTCGCACATCATCACGCACACCATATATCGTCAAGTCGCCAGCATTGGCCAAAGCCTCGAAGATGCTCACCTTACCATTCTGTGATACGAATGAACCAGGTCGTGCTACCTCTCCAAGCACAGAATACCGATAATTCTGAATTTGGATATTCACACTAGGTGTTTCGCTAAGATAACTCTCAAGGGACTTACGCACTGTCTGTTCCGCCTCTCTGAGCGTAAGCCCACCTAGGGTTGTACGCCCCATAATAGGCAAATCTACAGTACCATCATTATCTACGAGGAAGGTACGCATACCACTTTGCATTGAACTATACTGCTGCTGTGGACTCCAATAGAGACCATTAAATGCGGCTACGAGATCTGGCTTGGAAGCCTGGATATTCACCGTAAGAATATCCTTTGGCATAATCTTAGCATCCTGAAGCGCACGAGCTTCCGTCTGCATTTTACCCTCTGCATACTGTAAGTAAGCAATGTCCTTAGACGTAGCGCAACCCGTCACCATTAACACCAAAACGAGAGTAAAACTCCCCCACAACATCTTAGTCACCCGATCCATAACTGCATAATATTTATGTATATTCGGCACAAAGGTAATCATTTTATAAGAATATCAATGCACTTTGGCTCTATTACAGATAGGTGGAAGATAAAATTCACCCTAAATAGATAATACCAAGACATAACTCCATCACTTAAATAAGTTGGCAATATCTTCCCGAGAGAAAGTCTTATCGACCTGATCAATCTGTATAATCTCCTCAGAAATAGACCGTTTCTTATCCTGCAACTGAAGTATCTTCTCCTCTATGGTATCTTTACACACCATTCGGTAAGCATTGACGTGCTTCTCCTGACCGATACGATAAGAACGGTCAATGGCTTGACTCTCTACTGCCGGATTCCACCAAGGATCCACCAAGAACACATAGTCGGCAGCCGTAAGATTGAGTCCCATGCCTCCTGCTTTGAGCGAGATAAGGAAGACACGCACACTGTCATCATTCTGAAACTCGTTCACCACCTGCTGTCGGTCTACCGTAGCACCGTCCAAATAGACATACCGTATACCCTCTGCTTCTAAGCGCTTTTTTATAAGTGCCAGCATAGAAGTAAACTGAGAGAAAACCAACACTTTGTGCTCATCGACTACCTCTCTAAGGTTACGGGTAAGAAGATCTAGCTTAATGGACTGCTTGCCATAGTCCTCTTGCTCTGTGCCAATGAGTTCTGGTGAATTACAAATTTGTCTCAACTTCATAAGCGCTTGCAGCACCATCATCTGTGCTTCTCCTTCGCCCTTCTCTGTCATCTCATCGAGAAGCATTTGACGGTAATACTCCTTGAAAGTATCATACACCCGTCGCTGCTCCTCCTTCATCTCGCAGTAGAGGACAGACTCTGTCTTATCGGGAAGCTCAGTAGCGACCTGTTTCTTAGTACGGCGCAATAAGAAAGGCTGAGTCATATCCCTCAATAACTCCATGGACTTTTGGTCCCTCCGCTTGTCAATAGCATTGGCGAACTCCTCACGGAAGTGATCCATACTACCGAAGATACCTGGGTTGAGGAAATTCATTTGGGAGTAGAGATCAAAGGTATTATTCTCGATAGGCGTACCCGTGAGGGCAAGTTTATTCTCAGAGCGAAGCGCTCGTACCGCCTTATAGCGCTTTGAGAAAGGATTCTTGATTGCTTGGCTCTCGTCTAGTATCAGATATCCGAAGAGTGTCTCGGAGAGCTGCTCAATATCGTTCGCCACCACGCCATAGGTTGATAGGATGATATCATACTGAGAGAATAATCCTCGCATATCAGCTCGCTCCGCTCCACGGTAGACAAGGCGAGAAAGACCTGGGGCGAACTTCTCTAGCTCTTGTTGCCAATTGAATAGCAATGAAGTTGGAACCACTATCAGATGAGGCAATACCTTTTTCTTTTGTTCCTTGAGGTGTTGAAGGAGGGTAATCACTTGTAGTGTCTTACCCAAACCCATATCATCGGCGAGACAGCCTCCAAGCCCATTTTCATTAAGGAAGAGTAACCAATCAAATCCAGCCTGTTGATAATGCCTCAATTCTGCCTGAATACCCTTGGGGACAGGATGGGGCTCGATTTCGGAGAGATTTTGAAGGCGTCTCTTCCGTTCCATCATCTCCTCTATATACTTAGGACGCTGGGAAAGATCCTCATAGAGCTGGTCTATGATATTAAATTGGTAGTTAGAAATTTCCAACCTATCCTTCTTCACCGTACCCACTTGGAAATACTTAGCATACCGCTCTAGCCAATCCTCTGGCAGGATACCAATAGTCCCATCCGAGAGCATCACATATTTACTCTTATTGATAATACTCTTGCGCACCTCTCGGAGTGATACCACTTCCTTACCGAACTTGATCTCTACCTTCAGGTCGAACCAGTCGATACCACTAGAGGTAGAAATATTGAAGGTAGGAGTATGGAGGTTAAACTTGAAGTTCTTAAGTTGCTGCGTTCCAAATATCTGTATACCCTCCTGACGAAGCTTCTCCGAAGCCTCTATCAGCCAGTTATTCTCTATCAATTGCTCTCCTCGGAGCACGAAACTATCCTGAGCGTTCTCAAAGTCGGGGTGTAACCCTCGGAGCAGTTCCAAAAACTCCTCTTCCTTATCCCAGTCTCGATCAAGGAGCGTAAGCGTATCTGCATCGTAAAAAGGAGTCTTATCGTGCAGGGGTACCGATTGCTCACCATACTGCATTGCAGGAGTCAGCAATACGCCACCCTCATCTGTATCGTTGATAAAGAGCTGCCCTACCACATGCTCTTCATTGATTGGTCGCACCTTATGAAGCTCCGACCGCACCTCAAACCGTTGCCCAAGGGGCTTAATAACCTCTTCATAGAGCCTAGGGAGTGCCTCCATGGGATAGCGTATAGGCTCGATACGTTTGTTTTCAACACCCCAAAGGTAATAGAGCATCTGAAAATCTGCTGCCGACCGAAAGAGATAGAGTTGTTGGTACTCATACAGCACAAAGGCTCGATTGAACTTAATGGCGCTATCGCTCAGCTTTATTAGCTTATCTGCGAGACGAAGCGAGCCAGAGAGCTTAATCGTAGGGCGATCGCCTCTTTCCTCCGGATCCTCACGCTCTATACGAATCACCACCTCTGCCCGCGGACTCATCACCTCTGTAGGAGAAAGTGGCGCAAGAGCGTACTTCGCTCTCGTCTCCATAGGCAATTCCTCGGCAAGCAAATACAGTGAATTGCGCTGGAGGATAGGCATCACTTTAGCAAATGCCTCAATCTCTTCATCGCTGGGGTAAGCGACCAAATAACTATCTAAAAAGGAATTGGTGTACCCCAAATAGTCGCCTACATCCACTATTTCGTCATTGGTAAACGCCTCATGCTGGGTGATCAGCTTATCGGCGGAGAGCCTCATGACCGACTTAGACAGCGAGCCATTTTTATTCAATTTCCCTCTATGTGGTAGAGGATAACCCAAGGTTAAGCTATCTGAATAATAACTATTCCATTCACGTATGAGGAATATCAATTGGAATCGATTGGCTTTATTGCCTGCTGGCAATATCTTCTGTGGCTGTAGCATCTGGTCTGATAGCCCAAGTTGATAGAGGGTTTCACTTGGTTTATCGAGTACCGGCACATCAGGGATGAGGACCGTATACCCCTCCTCACTATCCGCCACCAGTTCGGCTCGTTCCCGCTTCCGTCCTTTAACATGTAGCTGATCAAGTTTGTCCCTTAAGAACTCTTGCTCTAGATAATCATAATCGAAAAATCGTGGTGTCACATGCTCCGCTATATGCTTCAGAAGTGCCCTTACCTGAGGGTAAAAGGCAATAGCACCCTGTTTGTGTGCTTCGACATCGTTCCCTCGGCATGAGAATTTTATAACACGGCTATAATCATTAACTTCCAATACTACCAGCATAGGAGAGGCGGTCTTGGAAGTAACTCTCGCCATCACATAACACCTATGAAGATTGATGGAACTGTACTCAATTACATACTCATGACCTCCCATCAGCTCTTCATCTGTGGCAAATAGTCGTCTCAGATTAGCATCCATCTGCATAGAAGCTGGTAGAGGTATACACTGCCGTATTCTATTGGCTATAGGGGCCTTCCAGCTCGTAGGGTGCACATAATGCTCACCATCAAATGAAGAAATAATAGAGAGTACTCGTAGCATAGCCACCTCAGCGGCGAGCTGGTTACTGCCCATGATGGTATCAAAATAGATCGTCCCTGACACAAGATCCACAATGGCTGTGGCATTATGAGCAGAGCCAGCATTGCCCCTACGAGAAGAAATGGTAAAACCAATCCTAAGCACACCCTCGCCATGCTTCCTCTTACTCAGCGCCTTATCACGGACAAGCATTGTAGGGACGACGTCCAAGCCGAAGCTCTCTGCTATCGAAGCATCATCATACATCCCACGCTCAAAGCAATCGAGCGCAATATCCATTAATCGTGTGGTTGACCCCATCTACTAATATTCAGTAGTTATCAAATCTCTTCAGCTCCTTCGCCTTTGATCGTTGCATAAGCATCCAGCATCTCCTTCTTAGTATTAGACATACCAATCTGTCCGCTTTCTTCGCTTATTACACAGCATATCTATACCCTCCCTATATAAATCAATAACATTCACTCTCCCCCAAAAGCAAAGCTACCAAGAATTCGAAACTTCTCCCGCATCAACTCACGTCTCCTTGCTACCGGAAGAGAATTGCCTAGCACAGTTTCTACAAACTAATCCCTAGTCGTACCCCTATTCCCTCGCCATAGGGACTTCAGTCTCTCCCGCGAGGGACTGGAGTTTATATGGGGAGAGACTGAAGTCTCTCGTGGGAGGGATTGAAACGGATAGCGCTGGGGGCTTTTAATGAGAATGTTGCACGAAGTGCCATTCTCGCCGATTTGCAAGCAAACCGGCTGAGACGTTGCACGGTGGTGAAATACAAGGCACTGAGACTGAGGCTAACGAGAGCGTACTCACGTACGTGACCGAAGCCGAATGTCAAAAGTAACGCAGTAGTTCGCCACCGTGCAACGGTCTCTTAATAGAATAGATCCCAAGCAACCCTCCTTCACACAGAAATAAAAGCTCCTCTGCCGAGAGCCAACCCCTTCCCTAAGGAAGAGCGTATGACTCTCGGCAGAGGAGCATCCACTATTACGTTCGTGTAAAATAACAACTCCCTCCTTCAGGGATTAGGAGCTTAGTTCCCTTTTATCACCTCTATAACCCTATCCAAATCCTCTGTGGTTAGTGCGGAGCCCGATGGCAGGCAGAGTCCTTGATCAAATAGCGACTCACAAACCGACCCATAAACTCCTCCTTTAGGGTGCTGGAGGGCTTTTTGATCTGCTGAATAAAACGGACAATCGGCGAATACTGGCTGCAGGTGCATGGGCTTCCATAGCGGACGACTCTCAATATTTTCGGCATCCAACTTCAGGCGTAATGCCTCACGGTCATACCCTGTCACTTCGCTGTCAATGGTTATACATGTGAGCCAGTAGTTGCTATCAAAGTCCTCTGAGGGAGCACTCATCACAGTAATACCAGGCACGCCCTTGAGTTGCTCCTGATAATAAACATGATGATGCCTTCGAGCATCTACATGCTCCTGTAGTACCTCCATTTGACCTCGCCCGATACCTGCACTGATATTAGAGAGCCTGTAATTATAACCCACGTGCTCATGCTGATAGTGTGGAGCATTCTCACGGGCTTGAGTGGCGAAGAACATCACGCGTTTTGCCTCTTCTTCCGAATGAGTGACCAGTGCTCCACCACCAGAAGTGGTGATTATCTTATTGCCATTAAATGATAGCGCCCCATACTTCCCAAGCGTACCGCACTTGCGCCCCTTATAAGCCGAACCGAGTGCCTCTGCAGCATCTTCTACAACAGGTATATCGTACTCAGCAGCCACGGCTAGGATTTCATCCATCTTGGCAGGCATGCCATAGAGGTGGACAGGGATAATGGCTTTAGGCACCTTCCCTGTTACCTTGATACGATCTTCTATCGCTCTACGAAGAGCGGTGGGACACATATTCCAAGTGCCCTCTTCACTATCCACAAAGACGGGCTTTGCCCCCTGGTACTTTATTGGGTTGGCGCTAGCCGAGAAGGTAAAGCTTTGGCATATCACCTCATCTCCAGCCCCTACCCCAAGCATCACCAGCGCCAAGTGTAGCGCCGCTGTACCAGCAGAAAGCGCAACGACAGATAAGCCCCCTACCAAGCCCCCTACCCCCCTAAAGGGGGCATCACCAGTTTCGGTCAGTATCGTATTTAATACGTGAGCGGGATTGGCAATAACTTCTTTGTTAGTGAAGCGGATGACTCTGTATCCTTGCTGCATAAGCCATTCTTCCCGTGTTTTATCACTCTCCTGCTGGGTCAAGTCTTCGTGGTACCCTCCATCTATCTCGATTATAAGCATTTTATCCAAGCAGACGAAGTCCACGATAAACCGACCAATTATATGCTGACGGCGAAACTTATAACCACCTAGTTGCTTACCAGACAATAGCTCCCACATGATGCTTTCAGCCTCTGTAGGGTTATTCCTATGATATATAGCCCTCCTTTTTAACTCATCATAATACGCAGGATCAGCCGACCCTAACACTCCCCCTTTAGGGGGTCGGGGGGCTGGGGCTGCTAAATACGCCTTGAGATCTGCCTCAAAGGCATTCACATTAGGTCCCAATGGCACCACCCAATTAGTATCAAACGCCTCCTTTATATACTTCTGCTCGTTACCGCCCATCTCAGCAAGCGAGAGCCATATTCTCTTCTTTTCCATCATATTTCTTTCACTTTATCACTGTTTTATATGATTGCTTTGGATGTCTAGGCATATCAGGATAAGAGTACTCCAGCAAGCCCAAATCAAGAAGCCTCTTCAAATATTGATCCTGAATGTACTTGTCTCCTCTTTTCAATAACAGAGATAGTTCATAAGCTGAAAACGCCCTCTCCGCACACATATCCAGGATAATCTGTTTCACTTCGTCAGGAGACGTCCTTTTCTTTAAGTTTGTTATCTGATACTGAAGTTTTATCGGCAGACTCTGCAGTAAATCTATCGCCATACTATCTGGTATGCTAACCCCGTTATCTGGTATGCTAACCCCGTTATCTGGTATGCTGGCCTCGTTATCTGGTATGCTGACCTCGTTATCTGGTATGCTGACCTCGTTATCGGGTATGCTAGTTACGAACTTTAGCCCAGCAGATTGTTTTGCACCACAAGCGGATGTGAATTGGTCAGATGGTAGATAATACACCCCACGACTTTTTCCTTTTGATATGAGTAGCCCCATATCACAAAGCTTCTTCAGATCACTAGATGCCTTAGCAACACTTACTCCACTCACTTGTCTGTATGTAGAGTTATCCAAAGCTCCAATCTCTCTCAGCACTACCAATCCTAATTTCTGAGCGTCCGTCAAATCGTAGTTGATAAATAATAATAATAGCAATGACTTCTTTACCCTGAACGTCTTGTATAGTAATGCGAGGGCGTATAGGAATATTGAATACTGTCGCACAGCTCGTAGTGAGATCTTTCTGAAGTTTATCAGGCTCTCGTACACCCACTATATCATACTTAATAGACCCATCAATTTCTATTTCGTCAATACCCAAGAGGATAATACCACCATTGAGATTAGGTTCATTAGAAAACGAACATACACTCTCCATAGTAGCCCTAGACACCTCACTACCCCTTTTGACCTCAAGTTTAGAAGTCTCCTGAGTACAATTGAGTTCTGCTATTATTTTTGATATATCTATGTTTGCCATACGTACACCAAAATATTAATATCTGTGACCATTCACGAGATCCTTTACTATAGGGTGTCAGGGCGAGTAAGCGTAGGAAAGCCCCCTTTAGGGGGATGGGGGGCTTAAGTCTGGGGTCTAGCCCCCTTTAGGGGGTGTGGGGGCTAACCCCCTTCCGCCCCGTACAGACCCACTTGCCAGACGAATTCAGAATGTTATCTGGACCAATAGCCATGAGAGACACCCTATGTATCCAGCTATCTCCAAAATCATACTCATAAAGTATCTTGCCTCCAGCCTCATCGTTGAAGTACTCCGAAAGTATTATCTTATGAGGTTCCACTTCGTGCATTTCTCTTCTTTTTGCAAAGGCTCCACCTAGCTCCACTCTAATACTTTGTAGTACTTCAGTCATCAATAGGTCTTCTTCACGATCACGCTCTTCATCGACCTCCATAATTTCAATCGTAGGCTTTTTCAGCGAGTCGGTAAAACGATAAAGATGTGTACCGCTCCATCCGAAAACATCTTGTATCACGTGGTGTAGCTCCATGAAAGTATAATCGCTGGGGACATATACCTCACGCCACACAGGGGGATTCTTAATCCCCAGAATCTGAATCTTAAACTTATATACCATAATTCATCTATGACATTCTACTTGTAAACTCCTTGCCCTAACATGCCACTCCTCCGACCATTCCCTCAAAGCCATAATCGCCAATAAGATTAGGCACTTCAGTTCTGCTATCAATTGTAGTGGCAAATAACTTGTCCTCCAATTATATGCTTTTCCCAGAGATCACCCGTAGCATAGTCTTCAATCCATTTAGAGAGCTTTGTCTCATCCAATTTATTGAATGTGCTCTCTCCATCTATTTGATCTACAGTGATTATCTCTTCTGGGGCGAAGAGATTAAGGAGATTAACAGACTGAGTGGCAATGATGATTTGAGAAGAAAAAGAGGCTTTCCGAATGAGTTCGTAGAGCATCTTTACTGCTGTGGGGTGTAGGCCTAACTCTGGCTCATCTATCATAATGACATCGGGGAGGTCAGGCTGCAAAAGTAAAGTACTTAAGGCAATAAACCTGAGTGTGCCGTCTGAAAAATCAGAGACATCAAAGTACTCGTCACTGTTCAGAGCTTCCCACTCCAGAGATATTTGATCCTTATTGAGCCGATTCGGAATCAGACGAAAGGAATGAAAAAAAGGAGCTACGAGCTTAGTAATGGCCTCAATTTTTATAAAATCCTTTGGTGCTGTTTCTTGAATCCGGTATAGGTATGCCGCGAGGTTCCCTCCATCGGCATCAAGGAAGACGTTATCGTTAACTTTGGCTGACGACCGTAAGGGACTATTAGGACTTGTGTCGTGAAAATGGTAGACTCCAAAATTAGAAAGATAACGCTTCACATAATCTCTCACTCCAGATGCCTGCCCCTTTCCTGTTTTCAGGTCAGACTCCAATACATCCTTGTCTACTTCCCAACTCTTCCAGTTCTTTAAATCTTCAATAGGCTTATCGTAATTCCAAGAGACTCGACTTTCGGAGATGCTGAGCTTACCTTGTTCGGTGGGAACCAGTGAAAATTCAAAACCATTACTTGCGTTAAAAACGATTTGTCCTCTAATGGCATCCGTCTGTTTGGAGCTCTTGTGAAGTAAGTGGTTGCTTCCTCCCTTTTTAACAGAGAATGATCCTAACTTTTGATTGTAAATAGAATGGATAAGCTCAAAGAATGAGAGAAAATTACTTTTCCCTGAGCCATTCGCCCCGATAAGCACATTGACTGCACCGAGTTGCAGCTTACAGTCTCGGATCGATTTGTAACCAGATATTTCGATATAATCAATCATAAGTCAAATGTACGAAATATATTGAGACTGTTGAAAAAGTCAACAGTCTCACAAGATTGCGAGCGAAAGCAAGCAAGAATGTCTTGACTGGGCAGAATGGATGAAGTGTAAGGCACTAAGGGTGAGGTCTGAAGGGAGCATACCTATGTATGTGACCGAACCGAAGGTCGCCCATAGGCAAGCCGAATCCCGCAAGCAACGCAACAATTCGCCATTATGCAATAGTCTCCTATTGGATTCAATTGAACACACGGCTATATATGAGAATCAAAAGAATTTCATATGAGAATCGATTGAATCTCGTATGAGAATCAAAAGAGTATAATATGACTTCCAAAGAGACCTTTCCTCTCTCTTCTAAATGGTACATACATTTCAGTGAAAAGGTATATACGTTTTGGCGAAAAGGTATATACGTTTTAAGCGAATACTATATACGTTTTTGAGGTTACTGATATATTAGTCTCTAAATGCTTCTATTTAGACGATTACTTTATGGTCGGACTGGTAGATGAAATAACCGCCTCGGTCACTGTTTTTGGTAACGGGTTGAATGGCTCCATAGAGATCTGCGTCTACCACGAAATCATAATCTGAGGGGTGGCATACGATGGGTTCGACCCTTTCTCGGGTCTCTTCGCACAGAAAATAGACACCCGAATGTTTCCGCTGTGAA
The DNA here is from genome assembly GCF_018206105.1 of Porphyromonas levii. Classification (NCBI taxonomy): domain Bacteria; kingdom Pseudomonadati; phylum Bacteroidota; class Bacteroidia; order Bacteroidales; family Porphyromonadaceae; genus Porphyromonas; species Porphyromonas levii. Next base: position 83,076 of record NZ_JADRGN010000003.1, on the reverse strand, counting down.
ACCACAGGAGGCGTAAAATGCCCGCATGCCACTTCCACAACCGCATTGACAAAGTCGTAACCGGTAGAGAGACGCACGAGGTCGGCACTGATGAAGTCCCCTCCCATTCGGGGACCTACCTCGATGATATACGGAACACCATCGGAATCCATCTTTACTTCGGTATGACACGCTCCATAGCCAATCTGTAGAGCTGAGAGTGTGTCGAGTGTGAGCGTCTTTATTACCTCCCATTGTGTGGACGTTAGTTCGGCCGGCTGGTGGTGTTCCAACTCTACAAAGTGTGGAGCCCCGGTCGTTACTTTGTCGGTAATCTGGAGGAGATAATGATTCCCCTCAAAAGATATTGTCTCCACACTAAACTCTCTACCCTCGATAAACTGCTCCACAATCGCCGTTTTCGATGGAGACCATTCGTATGCCTCTTTAAGTGCTTTTTGAAGCTCCTCTGGCTGACGCACAAGGTTGATGCCACGACTACCGCCATTATCCACTGGCTTAACAATTACTGGTAGCGGAATATCTTTTTCCGTTGCTGTACTTTCTGAGAGTATTTGAAACTTAGGGATAGAGAGCCCTGCCTCTTTCATACGATGACGCATCGTATATTTATTTTTGGTCAATGCCTCACTTTCTGGAGAGTTGCAGGGCAAGCCAAGTCCACGAGCGATGTAGTAGACATAGGGAAGAGCGGACTCAATTAGAAAGGAAGTAACCCCTTGCACCTCTTCTTTTCGACAGATTTCCAAAATCTTGTCTTTTTCGGTAAAAGAATATGGGTAAAACTTCTCTGCGTACCGATCAGCTGCAATATGGTCATCTTCGGCTCGTCCAAAAGCGATGATGGTGTGACCGTTTTCTACCGTCTGTCTGTAAAAAGTCAGGTATTGGTAGTTTGCTCCAAGAACTGCTATTTTCATAATCTACTGAGCTCTATATAGTGGAAAGAATGTACTGCTTTGATTAAAATCGGGGTCTACCTCACTTCTTAGCCGCACCAACTTGTCATACATCTCTGGATCAACAATATCGTAACCAATGGAAAATTGGTTGGCTGAGTTTTTATTGAAAGCTTGCTTGAACTTAAAGAGGGGGTCTTCACCCGATCCGACTCCTCCGCCCAAGTGAAAGGTCTTAAAGCCACGCTCTGCGCCACGACACGCTACTGTATAGAGAAGCAAGTTGGAGGGACTGAGAGAGCGATACTCATATACCGATCCAGAGAGGTGGTAGTGCATCTGATTATTAGCGTAGAGAATGATAGCTATAGAGATAATCTGCCCATCCTTGAGGGCATAAAAGAGGGTGTAATTATCGCTTAGCTCATCGTTAAGAGCTTCATAAAACTCGGGCGAAAAGTAATAGTAAGCCTCTGCTTGGTCAGCGTCCATCGTTTTATTATAGATGGATCTGAACTCAGATAGCAATTCTTTGCCTTTGCCCTCTTCTATGATAACGTCGCTTTTGATGGCTTTACGAATTGCAGTCCTATTTTTGCCTACCAAATTACTCCAAATCTCCTCCTCGGTAGTAAGGTCTATATGAATCGTTTTACCCAAATCAATAATGGTAGAGTAATTCTCTAAGATATGAGCATTATGGAGTATTGGATGATATCGATAGAAGACAGATATGACCCTCAGATCTCTAAGGCAAGCGATGTAGTTAGCATAAAACTTATCAAGTTGCTCTTTAGAGGTCTCCCCCTCAAAGATAAATCCACCATAACCATAAGGAGTGATGGCATCGAAGTAAGTCTCTTGGGGTAATCGCTCCGCAAAGATAGGGATCCGAGCAATATCTCGTAGCATCAGCACACATATACCTCTCAGCCCCTCACTCTGGTAATACAATAGCATTGGATCTCCATCGCCATGCAAAGCAAATGGAGCCACGTAACCATAGAGATAATAGACATCGTAGGCAGCAAAGGACTTAACAATATCGTCCCACTCTTTTCGACTTTTATTGTTAAAGACTTTCATTCTCGCAGTGATTTAACCATTTCTATTCTTGTGGGGGCATAACCCGAGGTTTTAAGAGTATGCTCCATCACTTCATTGAAAACCGCATAGTGTGTAGCCATCTCAATGCAATTGAGTTCTCTTGCTTTACTTTCAGCAACGTCAAAAGATTTTTTTCCGAACCCTTTTCCTTTTGCTTCTTGCAAGAAATATATCGAACGAAGGTTCCATCTCTTCCTATTTATGAAGTTAGAAATATAGCCCCAATAGTAACCATATAGTTTGGTTTCGTCTCTGAGCCCCCAAAAGAATGTGTTACCAGAAGTAAGAAGCACTTCAAGTTCATTAACTTTTAACTCAACAAAAGCCCAAGGTATATCCCAATCAGGATAGTGATACGTAATCATCAAATCCCGTTCCATTTCTATGAGCTGTTGCTTATAGGGTACAATTTCGTCCCATTTCATCCAGCCTGCAAGTAATTTTTGTTCGTTCATCATAATCTCTCTAAGATGCTAATAATATGTTCCATTTCTGCTGTACTATACCTCTGATCGATTGGTATACATAGGAGGCTACCGTAGAGTAAGTCTACTGCTTTACTTGTCGTTGGCGCATTTTGAGCCTTTGGCCATACGATAGGGGCAAAGATATTGTGATTCGCCAATGTTTTTTGTACGGCCTCTCGCTCTTTAATACATAATACTGGGAGATAAAGAGGTGTAACACCTTCCGCGAGCATAAGGAATAGCGGGACAACAGAGGTTATATTCTTTAGTCCCTCAAGAAGCGTAGTATAGTTGCTTCTCCTACGTCGTATAAGCTCTAGTATATCTAAGTTGGATTGTATCTTTAGAGAAGTTGGCGTAATCGAAAAAAAACATTGCTGAGAGGATAATCGCTCCTCAGCTTGGCGATAAAGTTCTAAGAAGTCACTTTTATTACCTTCTCCACACTCTATGTAGTTATTTTTTAATAGAGATGCTTGCACTTTTAGTGACTCCAATGTAGTATCATATATGGTTTCTTGAGGTCTTTCAATCTGTATCTTATTTGATCTATATGACAAGAAAGCTCCATCTGGCACACCACACCACTTTCTAATACTTGCAATATGAAAGTCTGCGTTGCTTTTCTCCTTAGAATACAAAGTTTGAGTGCAATCTTCTATTGTGATGACACCTTGCTCTCGTGCGAAATCAATCACTTGATCTATCTCCTGAATGGTATTGAACCCAAAGTATCGATGAAATAGAAAAACAGACGGCTTGACCTTTGTGAGAGTTTCCATCAAGTCGTCAGCTGTAGTCGTTAAGCTTTCATCTACGTCATACCCATATAGCTTATATTCAGTCTTTATAAAAGGCTCTAATACAGACCAACAGGTAAAAGAAGGGACTAAAGCTACCTTTCGATCAGTCACATCAATTGCACTAGATCGAAGGATTAGCTCAATAGCCTTCCTGCCCGAAGATAACCAAACATATTCACTATCAGATAAGCCAAACGAACTTAAGGTAATCTGCTTAGTCTCTTGTATCAACTCAGATGGATTTATCCAAAAGTTGCTACCTATTTCTTTTTTCATCTCTTCTCTTCTTTTATTATCTCGAGAACTTTCGGCAGAAAGCCCAAATCGTCTATATCTTTCATATCTCCTTGTCCAGAGCCAACATTGTCTCTCTTGAATACCTTCATAATGGTGAGCCAAACAATCTTTACATCAAGAGCCAAAGAATAGTGGTCTACATACCACACATCAAGTTCAAACTTACGACTTAACTTAAGGAGATTACGACCATGTACCTGTGCCCACCCTGTTATACCAGGTCTAACGTCATGCCGTCTTTTTTGCTCGGAGTTGAATAGACGAAGATATATCGGTGTGAGTGGACGGGGGCCTATGAAGCTCATATCGCCACGGAGTACGTTCCAGAGCTGGGGGAGTTCGTCCAGCGAAGTCTTTCGCACGAAGCGTCCCACCTTGGTCAAGCGCTGAGCATCGGGCAAGAGATTGCCCTCGGCATCCCTTTCGTCCGTCATACTCTTAAACTTGTAAAGCTTAAATATCTTCTCATCCTTCCCTGGTCTCTCCTGAGTAAAGATTGCCCCCGCCCCCTTATTCGCAATCGTGAGCCACACCCACACTACCAAGAGCAGTGGCGATAGCACTACCAGCCCCACCAATGCCGCCACAAAATCCAACACCCGCTTTATATACCGTCTATACATCTTTTATTGTTATCTATCATATGAAAAAGCAAGATACTATCACCCTCACTCCTTACTGTAGCTGCTCTAAAGTCTCTATCCATTGACCGAAATGCGGGCATCTTTTTTTAAGTTCGTCTATCCCCACAGAGCTGGTAATTTGCGCTCCTACTTGTGGCTTATTGTATCTATATTTCCCTTCAAAAGCCTTAATCAGCCTTTTAGAGGGAGCCGTATCCTCCCCTTGATTAACCTTTTCTGGTTCATTATTCAACTGTTCTAACTGCTGTTGCAATTGTTCAATACCCCTTCTAGCCTCAGGGTATTCATTGATAAGCAGAGGTAGTCCACACAAGACTAACGCTTCAAACTCATGAAGTTGAATATATGGGATGAAGGACCCGCAGTCCAATGCCTCCCTAATGCTTTGTTCTAGGCATTGAATCGCTAAATAAGGATCATGTATTTGAGCACACTTCCCAAAGCCTGGGTAATCCGTCGGTAGCTTATAGTAGTCTACCATCATAGAGTAGTAGTGTGTATGATACCCATCCTTTCTATTCTGGGCTATAACAAGCCTCAATTCATTCTTAAGTTGCTCAAAAGAGATAGCCCCTCCGACACATCCACTTCGGCGATTTGTAGTCAACACAATCGTCTTAGTTACGATGTTGAACCTTCTTAAGTATGGGGATAAAACAGTTTGAACAAACCGTTCCTCAGTTTGTCCTTCACAAAGGATATGCAATACAATCTGTCCCATTACGGTTTTCCTCCTAGAACATTTTTCCCCCATAGCTCACTCAGGGTATATTGCTCCAGCCACTCACCGAGCCCCTCCTCACTCAGCTTGGTTACAACAGACGATTGCGAGTGCTCATCATACTCTACAATAGAAATTTCATCTGCAGTGAACTGATCCATGAGCAGAGGGGATTGCGTTGCAACCAAAACTTGTGCATGCAACGAAGCATCTTTGATCATCTCTGATAGCTGAACGATCGCAGAGGGGTGCAGGCCTAACTCAGGCTCATCAACAATGATGATGGGAGGCATCATCTTCGGAGGCTGGAGCAACAATGTTGCCAATGCGATAAATCGAATAGAACCGTCAGAAAACTGATCCGGAAAGAAGATGTAATCATTTGCTGACTGATCTAGCCACCTGAGGAGGACGTAGCCTTGATCGTTCGGGGCTAAATAGAAATCCGAGAATTGCGGTACCACACTCCGCACATAAGTGATAATTCTCTTATAGTTCTCAGGAAAAAACTCTTTTAGTCTATAGAGGAATGCCGCCAGATTATTCCCTTGAGCCTGAAGATAATCTGAAAACTCCTTACGTACAGCTTGACGTATAGGAGCCGTAGAGGTGGTATCGTGAAACTGGTATACCTTACAGCCAGAAAGAAGCTTCCGGATAACAATAGCCGTCCTATCCGTAGTGTCAAGAAGAGCAGACTCTTGAAATTTTGCCTTTAGAGAAGTTTTGTAAGGCGTAGCGCTTTCCTTTTTTGTGTACTCCAATTCCTCCGAAACAATAATGAGATTGTCTGGAGAGGCATAGGAAAGAGAGAATGAGTACTTATCACTTATTCCTTTATTACTCCAAAAAAGGTCACCCTTTATAGTATCTGTCACCTTGGAGCCATAATGTAAGAAGACTTGAGCAGAACCATTTCTTGCCACATACTCCTGAAAGCTGCCAGACATCATAAAGCTTAGCATCTTAAAGAAGCTGACGACATTGCTCTTACCAGCACCATTGGCTCCCATAAGGATATTGACATCTCCTAAGTCAAGGTGAATACCCTGATCATTAGAAAACGACTTAAACCCACTAACGTTGAGGTGCTTCAATTTTAGCTTATCTGCCATATCTTCAAGATTCAATCGATTTTTAATCTGGATATAAAGATACCATTTCCAAACGTTTCTACTTCTATTTAAGAGCAAGGGAAAAGCATCTAGCTCCCTTAGAGAATGTTGCACGAAGTGCCATTCTCGCCGATTTGCAAGCAAATCGGCTGAGACGTTGCACGGTGGTGAAATACAAGGCACTGAGACTGAGGCTGACGGAAGCGTACTCACGTACGTGACCGAAGCCGAATGTCGAAAGTAACGCAGTAGATCGCCACCGTGCAACAGTCTCCTTATTGGCAAACGTGAGCCACACCCACACCACCAAGAGCAACGGCGACAGCACTACCAGCCCCACCAATGCCGCCACAAAATCCATCACCTGCTTGATATACCGTCTATACATACTCACATTCATCTATTTTCTATTTACTCGTTCCTCCGCTTCACGATAGAGTGCCAGTGTAGCCTCCCAGATGTCACGAGCATTGTAGCGAGAGGTAATCAGATGGCGAGCGTTGCCAGCTAAGCGTCCCACATAGTCAGGATCTAACAGCGACTTACGCATCGCACCTGCCAATGCTTCTGCATCGCGTGGCGGGATGATGGTTCCGTTCTCGCCTTCTATAATGATTTCGTTTGATCCATTGATGTCTGTCACGATGCTTGGCAGCCCCATTGCTCCAGCTTCAAGTGGCACATTAGGGAAGCCTTCTCGATAACTAGGGAATACTAAGGCATCAGACATCGCATAGAAAGGTCGGACATCATTTTGCGCCCCGACAAAGATAATCCCTTCACCTCTTTCTATCTCGGATGCGGTCTCAGGGAGTATCGGATTCTGGTCATCTTCTCTTTCCCCCACTAGGAGCAACTTGCAAGGACGTACTTCCTGCACTGCTCTGAATGCTCGAACAAGCTCGTTGATTCCTTTATCTCGATTAAGTCTCCCTACAAAAACGAATACGAAATCACCCGAAGAAATGCCAAACCTCTGTCTGAAAGTTTCTTGCGCCTCTACGCTGTAACGACTAGGATCAAAAACCTCTTCATCTAATCCCTTTATACTCCCATTGAGCAAGACCCTAAGAGGCTTCTTAGTGATATTGTAATTGATAAGATCTTTTCTTACACCTTGTCCCTCAGGGATAATGCGCGTAGCACACCTGCATAGGATACGATCCATCAGGATAAGCACCTTCTGCTTAAAGCCTGTGGCTGTGGGGAAAATAAGCCCCGTATAAGTATGTATGCGAATAGGTACTCCCGTCAGCCAAGCTGCTATCATAGAGAGCAAACCCGCCTTTGGGGTCATAGAGTGGACGATGAGTGGCTTTTCTTTTGCGAAGAAAGTGATGAGAGAGAAAAGCGACTTGACGTCCTGCCATAGAGAGATAGCACGAGCCATCTTCACCTCGTGCGTACGCACTCCCTCGCGCTCACCTACTTCTCGTAACTTAACAGCGCCGTTAGCGACGGCAACGACCTCGTATTCGCTACTGTAGAACGCCAACTGTCCCTCCAAGAAGTCCAATGAACTCGCTACCGTCCCCACCCGTACCAACTTATTCGTTCTCATTTTTAATTGCTGATCTATGCGAATGTCAATAGGGAATTAGACTTTTGTATAGTTCTATGTGTTTCCTCGCACATTCTTCAATGCTGTAACGAGAAGCACGTTCTTCACAATTCTTTATGGTTATAGCCTTAAGTTCTGAGTTGTATTCAAGCTGAAGAATCAATTCCGCTAATTGCTTCGCATTTCCTTCTTCAAACAAAAGACCTGCACCACTTACAAGATTATGCACCCCTTTAACGTCTGAAGCGAGGAATGGTTTCCCGCTGGCCATACCTTCTATGCAAGCCAACGAAAGACCTTCGTAGTGTGTCGAAAGAATGATATAGTCAGCAGATTTTTGTAGAGAATATACGTCATTGCGATTACCCAAAAAGAAGACACTTTCTGCAAATCCCCGTTCTCGTGCAAACTCCTCTATCTCTGCTCTTCGAGGGCCATCACCGGCAAAGAGGATCTTGAAGTTATGAGGGAGATAACTTAAGGCTTCAACTAATGTTTCCTGTTGCTTTTGGGGGCGAAAACCTGCAACTTGAAAAAGTATCTTATCATTTACGGAAGACTTGAATGAAGATAAGTCCAATGGCTTGCAAGAGCGAATGACATCTATAGGAACCCCGTTATGTATTATAGTCGTTTTGTTGGATAGCTTGGGCTGATAGCGTAGATAAATGTCTTCAATTTCTTTGGTGATGCATACCAAGTGTTCCAACTTTGTGTACATCCACTTATCAATCACTGAATAATATGGGGAGGAAATACGAGAATTAGTCGTATTATGTTCCGTAAACACAAGCTTTGTTTTACTGAAGGAAATAAGCTTTGCAAATGTAATCCAATACTGTGTGGGAAAGAGGTGTGCGTGGATAATGTCATATTCTCCTTTTAAATACGGGAGAAGTTTAATAGAAATTAGAGGATTTCTTAAATAGCCCACGTTAAGACAATGGATCAAAATTCCTTGATTAGAAAGTTCTTCGAAAAGTTGTTTATCTCCTTTGTTAAGTAAGAGAAGTTCAACGTCTGTTCCTTGTTTCTTAATCTCTGGAAGCAGTACAGTAAGCAATTTCTCAGCTCCACCGATATTCAATGAGTTGATGATGTGTAAAACCCTCATAGTTATAGTGTGTAATGAATTTGTCCAGCGTAATAGTAAAAACCGGCGTAAGATATCAGATATAGAAGTAGACCTATAATTTCTTTTTGAGGGATCTTTATTAGATCAATAAGCTTTAGGGTACAAATGAATGCAAGAATAACGAAAGGGGTAAGTATTTTAGCAGCTAGATAGAAGTTTTGAATAAAAGGCAATAAGAGACCAACCCCCGAGACTGACCAAAGTTCCAGAATATTGAGCGATTCTTTTTTTAAGGCGTGATAAGAAACTATATAAACCACAGTACCCAAATAAAAAACGATAGAGAATGGTAACACTCTCCCCAGAGCCTCATCGGTTAAGTAATTCACATAGTATGCATCGTCGTTAATTACAAAGGCAAAAGCAGGTTTCAATAAGAAGGCTGTGCCTAATATAAAAAGGAAACTAATAGTCTTGTGAAATCGCACAGGAGTCCATATAAATGCGAGTGAAAGCAGAACGGACAATGCTGTGTTGTAGTGAAAAGCAACAGGGAGCAAAAATAAAAGTGAAACCCACTTTTTATACTTCAAATGTGGACTACAATATGCTGTAACAAATAATGCCACAGACATAAATGATGCCAGCCCTGCACGGAGCTGAACGCCCAAAAGGTTACTAAAAATAGTGACAATCGAAAATAAGAACAAACTTAGAGTGAATAGACTTATTCTTCTCAAGTACTTTCTAAGAGAAATAAAAAAAAGGAGAAGAGAAAAGGAAACCGTGACATACATAGATGCTTCAGGATTGTTGAACACCTGTTTAAGTCCCCAAGCATAGGCTAAGAATCCGACTTCTTCTCTTCCAACGAACATATTCTCTCTTCCAAAGATGTTCAAATACGATTCTCCATCGGGGCTAGTTTGGAAAGACTTTGTAAAAAGAAAGAAAAAGCAGGATAAGAAACAAAAAGACAGAGCAAGAAGTGTAATGTTTGTAGCTCTTGATGCAATCTTATTCTTCATGCTAGGATTATAACCAGTTTGAGAACATTGATAGTTTACTATAGTCATAGGTATACATCATCGACTACTTATTCGTGGAATTCGTATCCCTAATTTAAAAAGGAGTGGACATTTGGCGAGAATCGTCCAAAAAAGGTACTTTAAGTGTACGGATACTTTATTGAGGGATAGAGGTAAAGCGAAGAAATTAGAAAAATTGAGATGATGGAGAATCTTTTTCTTTTGCAATTTCTTGTACCAAGTTTCTTTTTCTTCTACAGACAGTGATGACGCTTTGAATATCGTACTTAGTAATGATGCTACTGCAGGACAGTACTCTCTATGGTAGATATAATAATCATAAGTGCCAATCTCTGGATCCTTCATATCAAAGATCTTTTCCCAAGACAATAAAATCTTCCTCCATGAGTCTATTTTATTTTGGATCATTTCTCTTGAATATGTGTGTGAAATACTTCCAGAACGTTGCCTATAGATGTAACAGAAAGGTAGCGATTTACTCGGTTGCAAATACTTCAGTCGTTTTATATGGGCATAAAACTTGGGTTCTAATTCAATATCTTCTGATATAAGTTTCGGATAAAAGAATAGATTATGGTCTGTATAAATGGCTCTCCTACTTACAATAAAACAAAAACTATGCATAGGGGGATGAGATCTATACAAATCTAATCCACTATAGATTTCTGTTAATTGAGGAGTCCGTCTTGGTCTTATTTTGCCTGTATCTTCATTAAGCTCAGCAGTTCCTATTTTAAGGCAATCAACGGAGTGTTTTAATAGGGTATCTGCAATAGCCGCAAATGATCCAGGATAAATGTAGTCATCTGAGTCGATGAACCAAATGTATTCTCCTTTACAAATGTCTATTCCGGCATTTCTTGCTGATGATAGCCCTCCATTCTCTTTGTGGATAACAATAACCCTATTATCCTTTTCTGCGTATTCATCACAGATTGCAGGGCAATTGTCAGGTGAGCCGTCGTCTACGAGGATGAGTTCGAAGTCGGTAAAGTCTTGTCCGAGGATGCTGTCCACGCACTCGTTCAAGTACTTTTCCACATTGTATACAGGGACGATTATCGAAAGAAAAGGAGAGTGATTTGTATCCATCGTGATGGGTGTCTTATTGATTGATGGGACGGGGTGTGTGGGGTGTGACACCCCGCCCCTGTTGTTTGTTTTAATTGTTAAGGAATAGCTTTATTCCGGTTATGTTCCGGTAAAGAATCATAGGTCGTCACTTCCCGATCCTGGAGTTGGTTGTACATTCTCTCCTTCCGGCTTGGTTTGGGAAGATGAAGCTTTTGTCTTCTTTGGTTTTAATGTTGTTTGCTCGTAGGAAACATCTGTGAGCGTGAAGTATTTGCGCGAGGGTACGAGCTTTACGACAGGCTTCTCGATGTGCTTTTGCACGTTGAAGGAATCGCCGGGAGGTACAATTTTCCCTTTGAAAGAAGGCTTAAGCGTACCCAGATCACCGAACTCGACAATATCGCCATCAGCCACGATATCGCGAGCTATCTCTGTGGCGTAATTCAATACCGCCTCTACTTCTTGACGGTTGAAGGTGGTGGACTTTGCCACACGCTCGCAAAAGTTGCGGAAGCTGACACGATGACGTCCTGTGGGTCGTGCGTATTTCACGACTTTTCCTGCGTATTCACCCAGATTCATTTTTCGCTCTAAGAGCACGAATTGCAATGGTTTGTTTGCCATAAAATATTAGGTTTTCCTCCTTTTGTTAAGACTTCCGAAGCCGGAGAAATTTCGCTTACGGAAGCGTTTAATTTAGTCTTCACTACAAAGATAATGTATTTATCTTAAGGGCGACCAATAAAGAATGAAAAAGTTCTCATATAAGTGACGTTTGATTCTCATATGAGATTCACTTAATTCTCGTATGAGATTTGCTCGATTCTCATATAAGATTTGGACAAAAGACATATTGCCCTCATTTCAGTCATTTACCTTCTTCTGATTTTATCCATTACAGGCTCTATAAATCGAGCCGTCAATCGCTTCATATTTTTATCAAAAAGGTAGAGGGGAATCAGACTCACAAGCGCAAAGACTCCCACTTTGAGAGAGACGTACCCAAACCACCCGAGGATACCGATGCCGTTGCTCATCTGCAACGTGTCAAAGAGCAAGTATAGCGCCCAACCGATTATAGCAAAGTAAGCCGTGTAGAGTAAATACTTTAGGGTAGGGAGGTAAGAGGGAATCTCTAGGTCTCTTGTTGCAAGAAAATAACCTTTCCATCCGACTACGATAACCAACAGGCTAAGGAGTATACCAATAAAGATACCGGTCAGCCCGAAGAAATAACCGAGCAATATGGAGCCACCGAGATTTATTGCAGCCTCTATAACCGGTGCCCAAATATCTTCGAAGCGTCCGTAAGCACTTAGGAAAAAGTCAAACGGTCTCGTCATCTGGATATAACTGATAGAAGCCAGCAGAAGGAACGGAACCTTGGGCATCATATATTCATCTCCCACCCAGAGGGTAACAAAGTCGTCTGCTCCCATGATTATACCAAAGGTTACGATAGCCCCGAGGAAGAAGCGCACTAAAATGAATTGATTAAAAATATCGAGTTCTTTTGCCTTATTCTTCTCTGTGGCTAAATTGCCGAGAATTGGCGTAATTCCGTTAAAGACAGCCCCAAGCAATGCGATACATCCGTTAATCACCAACATATAATTGCCGTAAATCGCAACCATGGTAAGCGTGGTAAAACCATAAATCACGAGAGGACTGCTTTGAAAGAGGACAAATGTACCAATCTTGTGAAAAAAGAGCTGTTTGACTTTCGTGAGTATAACCGGGTAGGAGCGCCTGACTTTCTTTCCCAAGGAAATAGAGACCTCTAGCCATGGAAATTCTTTTCTGACCATATAGGAGTAGAGCCAAGCTGTCACAATGGCAAAAATGACTTCCAAGATCAACCAGGCAACATAGCCTTGCTTTACATATAATAGCACTATAATTTGTGCTACCGTCTTTATGCATACCGGCAGTTGTTTTGCGATGACGTTGAGGTACTCTTTCTGCGAGGCAGAAAGCACTATCATTTGATAGTTCACGAAATAGCCAAGTAGAGCTGAGAAAAGGAATACAGCGAATGTAGCGTAAGCATACCATAAAGGCAGTCCTGTCTTGGCAAATATCATAGGGAAAAACGCCATCATCACCACTGAACCTACGATGACAATGATTGCTATGATACTGTAAAGCCATCCTTGAACTGAAACAATCTCCTGAATTGCTTTCCGATCATTTCTTGCTATCGGAGCATATAAGGTGAATGCTACCGCACTCGAAATACCAAGTTCCGATAGGTTCAGTAATCCCAGAAGATTAGTAATAGTGGTATTAAGCCCCAATATTTCTGCTCCAAGGGCATCAATGAATACCTTTCTAGAGAAGAAATTCAGGAAGATGACAATGACGTAGAATATCAGCGATATCCTACTATTCTTCAGTGTATTTGCCGTCCTACTTCCTGTGGGCATGATTATTATCTATTGACGATAATATTAGTTTCTGTTGCCTTTGGTTGTGCGGTGGGTATCTAGCGAGGCGAAAGGGGAGTTGGGAGCGGAGATGTATTCGGGAATAAGGGATTTGAGGAGAGCGACACACTCTGTGACTTGCACCTTGCGCGCGTGGTCTCTCAGTTGCTCATAGGTATCGTAGAGGTCGGCATAGTTGTGCTCCCGCACCCTAGCGATATGTATCTTAGGGATATCGGTAGGGATGGTATTCTCACCATCTGCCAACTTCTCCTCATAGAGCTTCTCTCCAGGGCGTAGTCCCGTAAAGACAATATCAATATCCTTATAAGGCTCCAGACCCGCTAGGCGTACCATATTCTCTGCCAAGTCGACAATCTTATGCGGTTCACCCATATCAAAGACAAAGATGGTTGTCTCTTTCGCTACCGACGATGCCTCTAGGATGAGTGAACAAGCCTCTCGTATACTCATAAAGAAACGGTTAATCTCTGGGTCTGTAACCGTAATAGGTCCACCCTTTGCTATCTGCTCTCTAAAGAGCGGTATCACCGAACCTTGAGAGCCGAGCACATTACCGAAACGAGTAGTGATAAAGGTGGTCTTCCCTTCCACCTTCCCTCCTTCCACGGCCTTGCCCAGTGCTTGCACATAGATCTCCGCAGCTCTCTTAGAAGCGCCGAGTACATTAGTAGGATTCACCGCCTTATCGGTAGATACCATCACCATACGTTCCACCCCATACTTGAGGCAGAAGTCAGCCATATTTTTGGAGCCTTGCACATTCGCCATAACCCCTTCACAAGGGTTCTCCTCGAGTAGTGGCACATGCTTGTAGGCTGCAGCATGGAGCACAATCTCCGGTTTATACTTCGTAAATATAGCATCCAAGCGCTTCTGACTACGTACATCACCAAGGATAGGCACAAAGTCAAGTTTGGGGAACTTCCGCTGGAGTCTCAGTCGCACATTATGCAAAGGGGTCTCGGCGAGGTCCAGGAGGAGAAGTTGCTTCACGCCTAGAGCTGCAATCTGCATGACCAGCTCCGAACCGATACTTCCTGCAGCACCAGTCACCATAACCACCTTTCCTCGATACATAGCATTGACTTTCTCCTGCTCATGACGGATCACGTCGCGCTGTAGGAGATCCTCCATCTCGATCCTTTGCACCGCCTCACGCGCAATATCAGTTGCTGAGTGCTCGCCAATCTCAGGGAGGTACAAGCTCTTAACCCCCAGAGCTGCTAGTTCGTAAACAAAGCTATCGCGCTCTCTTAAAAGGTCTCTCTTGGAAGTAAAAAGAATACCATCAATATTGAGTCGCTTGACTAGGGCAGAGAACTCCTTCATATCATCTACTTGGTAGACCGAAAAGTCCCCAATAGTAGCATTAGTGCGCCCTTGCTTATGCTTCTTACAGAATCCAAGGAGCTGATAGTGGGGATCGCCTTCAAAACGAGCAACCAGCCTACTACTCAACATATCCACGCCATAGATAAGGAGTCGCTCCTTAGAGTTTGCCTTCGGCTCTTCTTCGAACCACAACCGCCGAGCTACCAATATAATGAATGAGCGATAGAGGATATACGCTACAAAGAATACGACAAAGTAATTTACTGCCAAGGTCAAGAGAATCTTCCCGTTATACCCCATCGTCATAGCGGCATTGTAAGCGAGGACGATAAGAGCGAAAATCAGAGCATTAAGTAGGAGCATCAGCAACACCCTTTTGCCAATCGCAAACACCTGGTACCTCATAAGTTGGCGGTAGGTTCCAAAAAGGAAAGAGGACACCAACGTGGCAATGAAACCGGATATAGCCACTAATAAGACGGTGTGCAGCGTTGTATCGACTAAATAGGTCGATAACTCAAACGCATACAGGGACACGACTCCTGCGAGCAGACCGACAAGAGCATCCGCTAGGAGAATGTATAATCTATTGATAACATGATTCCCCAAGACCTTATTAAATCCCTTTTTTTCGTTGTTTGATTGATTAGCCATAGTCTTTCCTTTAGTCACTGATAGGGCACTACCCTATACTCCTTACTAATTCCGCTGAAATCTCTACGCTTGCGAAGCCAAGTGCTTCAATATGTATGCTGAGTACCCCTTTGCCTTTATAGTTGGCGAACTGTCCTACCACCCCTTTAAGCGGACCCTCCATCACCTCCACTAGGTCTCCTGGAGCCAACAAGTTAGGGTTTATGGTCACGGGACCTTCACTACCGGCGAGCATCAGTCGAAAGGCACGAATTTGTTCCTCCGGCACCACTGCCAACCCTTTGGTGGCTCTGTCCATCATATAGTAGGACACCGATGGATCCTGAAGCACAAGCAGACGTTCTGCCTCATTGACCCGAGTAAAGATGGTCATCGACACCACCAAATGCTCTGCCAGCTTCTTACGGTCGCTCCACTGCCGTACCTCTCGAGTAATAGGAGCGAAACACTCAATCCCTTGAGCTTTGAGCCGCTCCACCACTTTTCTTTCGTGGTGCATCTTGGTGTATGCCACCATCCACCTTCTCTCGTCTACCATACGGCACTTCTGGGTACGCTTCGCGGTCGTCTGTCACAAGTACTCTTACAAAAGTACTCCGATAGAACGAGCCATAATACTCCATACAATATGCACAAAGGTACACTATTTATCGGGATTTGCAACCATCATTCCCCAGAAATAAGCTACAGGGAACGTTGCTTTGAGGAGATCATCTTCAAATTACCTCAATTTGAAAATAAAGAAAATAAAAATAACAAAAGAGAAGACTATTAACCCGAGGCGTACAGGTCAAAAGTGTTAGTAACTATTGACCTATACGCCAAATCCAATGAGTATTTACTCAATTGAGACTGTTGCACGGTGGCGAACTACTGCGTTACTTTCGACATTCGGCTTCGGTCACGTACGTGAGTACGCTCCCGTCAGCCTCAATCTCAGTGTCTTGTATTTCACCATCGTGCAACGTCTCAGCCGATTTGCAAGCAAATCGGCGAGAATGGGCACTTCGTGCAACATTCTCCAATTCTCTATATTCTCCAAACATTATCGCCAAAATCTATGTCCCTCCCAACACAGCCCCCTTTAGGGGGTTTGGGGGCTTACTTGGCGGCTTAGTGGATATCTAGGGTGCCACCCGAGGAGTTACCTGCGTACTCAGGGGCGTAAAAGCTCTGAATTTGGGCAGGACCATAGGTAAAGCGACCACTCTGGCTCGCTACAGCCTCCAGCTCTATTTGGTGGCGACCTCTTGGGAGCCAATCGATATAAATCCGATCCTCAGCATCTCTGCGGCTGTAGTGCCACCAGAAGCGACCCCCACGCCCGTAACCCTCAAACTGATAACCGAACTCCGAGGTAGCAGGTCTAGGATCAACAAGCATCATGAGACTCAGGTCTTGATCTGCCTCAATAAGGTAACGGACAATCAGTTTATCCCCTTTCTCCACATGCTCGGCGAGCGCGAAAGTCTGGTTCCCCTCACTATCCACCTGGCGTACAAATATCTGCTTCTCTACCTTTAGTTTATCGCCCGTAGGTGTTGCCTTGGCACTTGGTTCAGTTACCAGGTAACTCAGTCCACCAAAGACATAGTCGCTCTCAATACCGCTCCAAGAAACCGACAATTGATCCGCCTTCGCAGGATAAGCCATTGTCACGGCACCTGTGAGTCGTTCCTGAGGCGTGAGGTGGTAGTTTTGTCCATTTATCTGAAGTGCTGCATTAGCGAAAATCCTAGTCGGTTTCACCTTGTCCAGAATCACCTCAGCGACATCAAGGATGCCACGATCGTACCAAAGGGTGTTTTGTTTGACCTTAAGGGCAAATGACACTACCCCTTCTTGCACCTCAGCCTCATCCTTCTGTAGGAAAAGCATTAGGGAGAGTTGCTCATCGTCATTAAAAGTAAAGCCACTACGATCTTTAATAAAACGACGCACCTCGGGATAACGAGTCTTCCCTTCGGAGATACGACTATATTCTGCATACCTAATCATGGTGCTATTATCGGTGCTCTGATAGTTTTTCTGCAACCACTCCACCTGCTGCTGCATAGGCTTACCGAAGTCGGGCAGTGGACGCCCATATTCGTGGGCTATCAGTGCATAACCTACAAAGTCATGATAGTAACTCCGCTCCTTACTTAGTTCTCGCTCAAGGAAGCCCAATGAGCGCTCTAGTTGCGCTACTAATTGGGCATCTTTTATAGTCAACCCACCCAGCGATGAAAGTACATAATGGGTGAGCCAAGGTGATGCTTCTCGGTAGAAAGGGCTATAGAAGAAGCCACCAGACTCTATGCTATGGGATAGAATGGTCTGCTCCAATGCCGACAATCGCTCCTGGAGCTTTGCCGTATCGGTAATGAACCGATAGAAGTCTGCAAGCGTCTTGGGGTCTGCCATACGGTCAATAGCCGTACTTGGCTTTTGTGCCACCTGTTCGAGCTCACCCGCAGCGCCCCTAAGTTCATCTGCGAACTCAGGATGTTGTGCCAAATACCTCTGGAGACGGCTGTAGACTGCATAGTAATGTACCGCACCAAATAGTCCTAGCTCCTCGACCTCCGTAAGACGATGGGCGAGCGCCAGTTTGCTCAGAAGCAACTGTATAGGATCTAGATAGAGCTGCAACGTGAGCGGTGTGCTCGACAACTCCATCTTGGGCATAGAGAGGCGCACCTCATCCTGCTTATATGCGGAGATCGGCTGCGCCACTGTATAGGTCGAGAGGTTACTCCTCAGAGGAATCACTCGCTTCACGCCATCCGCCACATCGCCTGCCTGTGCCCTACCCTGCAGCCTCAGTACTTCGCCCTCTGTCGCTTGAATGGCAAATGGAACCGCTACCGTACCATTCGCTGGCACCTCTACAACACCCTCTGTAAGCTGTACAGAGTCATTGGCAATGCTATATCGTGCCGTAAGCAGTTGGTCAGCGGTATTCCTCAGCACCGCTTCACCATTGAGCTCATCGCCCCAAGTAAGGAAGCGAGGGGTAGACAGCTCTATACTAAGCGGGGTGGACACCTCGAAAGTTGCCTCATCCATCACTTGTTCCTCCAAATTGGTTGTAAAAGCGAATAGCTTAGTGATGTACTTGGTTTGGGTATCTGGTATGGTAAAGGAGAGATCTATCTTGCCCTCCTCATCAGTGACAAGTAGTGCAGAGAAATAGGCAGTTTCCACAAAGTTGGTACGTAAGGGGGCATCCGATGCAGTTGCACCAGCTGAGCCAAACGTTACAACCTTGTTAAGGACAGCGCTCTCCTCGAAAGCCCTATTATCGAAAGCTTTGGTGTACATCATCGATCTAGGCTCTGCCACGATCCATTGTGGTGCAGAGATCAACTCCCAAAACGCGCTTTCTCCTGCGGCATCTACCACCGCCTTATCGAATACTGTAACAATAACAGGCGCCTTCGCAAGGGGTTTCCCCACTTCATCTAATACCCTAATGCTCTTCTTGAAGTCTGCTCCTGGCAGATACTTTTCCTCGAACTTCAATCCCTCAAAGTGAGCCTTCCCCTTTTCTGAATCCGGTTCATCTAGTTCTCTGGTCTGAGTCTCCTGTTTCATGTGACGTACAGTCACCAACTCGACCTTTCCTGAAGCTCCCTTAGGCAGTGATAGGCGTTGTAATTGACCAGCCTTTGTCTGTAGCACCCGCTGCTCTACTACTCGCCCCTCTTGCTCCAGATAGTAATAGATGGGATGGTCGTAACTACTACCATAAAGGATGTCGCCCGACGCTATTCGAGTGACCCACAGAAGGTGTTCGCCCACCAACTGCTTATCCTTAGGACTATAGAAATATATTGGTCCCGTTTCCGCTACTTGCTTCACGCCATAACCATCGGTGGTAGATAGCCGCACCCTATAGTTTCCACTAGCCAACTGAGGGAGAGAAAACTCCTGCTCACCCTCTATTGGAAGCGCTCCGAGGTCAATCGTGTCTCGTTCATTGACCAGCTGCGCATAGATATGACGATTATTGAGCTGCCCCAGTAGCCTTTTGGTGTAGGGCTGCTGCTTAGTAGAGAGAGAGAAACGCTCCTTATTCTGCTTATCTCCCTTCAATAACATGTGGGGATCGAGCGGCATATCGGTATCCATTGTAGAGATATACCTTAGTATTTCAGCCGTATTACCAAGCGCATCGGAGGCAGAAAGACGGATATTGTAGCCATATTCAGCAATCTTAGGGGTTGTGATGGTGAATAAGCCATCATCGCCCGACTGCACCTCCACACGTTTGCGGTCTCCATATTCGAGGAGCACCTGAGCAGAGGTAGGGTAACCATTAAGGTCGGTGGTCTTACCCATGACCACAAGGGGGTGTCCCTTTACATAACCCTTGGGAATACTATCTATCTGCACCGAGAGGTAACTCAGTTTGTAATCCTGCACCTCAATAAACTCGGTCCCCATCTTACTACTAATGCGATAGTCCGTTAGGTTGGCATCCTCAGGCAATTGGAAAGTCGTCTCTGCCACCCCTTGGGCATTCGTGGTCACCGTCACTTGGTGCACTGTTACTTTTTCGGCACCTCTGGAGGCTTCGAGAGTAAGCTGTAATGGATAATCAGGCAACGTGTGCTCCTTATCCTGCGCCGATTCAGAGACCACAACGCCCACCTTAACCGTCTGACCTCTACGATAGAGGGGGCGGTCTAGGTAAAAGTTGGCTTGCGTAGTGCGCCCAGCTTCCACCGATTTTGTCTCAGGGAGCTGTGGAACATACGTCGAGAACGATTCAGCAAGGCGATTATCCTCCACGGTCACCATATAGCCCTGCTGCTTCTTTTCGAAAGTAATTCGTCCTAGCTGATCACTTCGTTTGGTCTGCTCACCCCCCTTCGCGACGACCCCTTCCACGGGAGCTCCAGTGGCACGGTCTAGCACATGCAGTTGCACCTTATTATCCTGCGATTCATAAGCATAGATATAGAGCTTATCATACCTCATATAAGCTCCATACCCTCCGTTAGATGCCCCTAGAGCATGGACGTTATAGTAGTAGGTCCCTGGTTTAGGGAGCTGATCCTGCACCTCTAATCGTACTATTCCTTCTGGAATAAGAGCTATCTTCGTTTCCTGTCGGGCCAATTCCCAACCCGAAGGAAAAATACCAAAGACTTTAACCTTGAGCACTCCCGTGGCAGTATTCAGATCCTTTGCCTCTATGATTACCTTCTTAGCCCCGAAGCAATCATCAAAAATACTTTGCCCCTCAGAAGCATAGGGCGTGGTCATAAGACCAGCCAAAATCCCCTCAGCTCTTTGTTGTAGTGGGGGCATTAGGCGAAGCCACTCTTGGTCGGCATCGGTCACTTTCTCCGCCGATAGTTTATCCTCAATAGGTTCAAGGGTTGTGGTATACTCTTCCTGAAGCAGCAGTAAGTCGATCAGCGTGCCCTCAGCCTGCGCACCAAAATGAGAACGGTACGTGCCATATTCCTCCACCGAATAGCCCTCACGCAAGATAAAGAGTGCCTCAGGGTAGTAGCCCTCCTGTAGTGCTGCCTCTATCTCCGCCCTAAAGAGCTTCTTGATAGTCTCCGATTCGCGTGCAAAAGCACTGGCGACACGCAGCACGTTACCATAAATAGTCTCGCCCTCTAGTAGGACGAAGCCCCAACGCTCCACTCTCCCTTGGCGGGCGAGGTTACCGCTCTGAGCCATGCGCAGTACCGTTCGCTGTGAGAAAAGGCGCCCGAGGAGCGCTTCTGCCTCTCTGTCAGTCTTCTCCCTACTCCACAAGAGGGTGTCATGTCGCTCAT
This sequence comes from Porphyromonas levii, assembly GCF_018206105.1. NCBI lineage: Bacteria > Pseudomonadati > Bacteroidota > Bacteroidia > Bacteroidales > Porphyromonadaceae > Porphyromonas > Porphyromonas levii. Next base: position 62,045 of record NZ_JADRGN010000003.1, on the reverse strand, counting down.
CGTTGGAGGCATCGTACTCCTCCAGATGGCGCCAGTAATTATTATACAGGCGTCCCAACGCCCTCATCTCCTCCGTCACCGTAATCTGCTGTTGCTTCATCTTCTGTTCCCTTCCCAAAAGAGGCAATAACACCAACCCCATCAATAGGATCGCAACGACCCATTTACCTACTCTTGCCCTCATGTTTTGCGTGCTCTATCTCCACCTCGGTAGCACCTAAGCGAAGCGCCTCAGCGTAGTCCTTTTCCGACTCCTTAGGCTCTCCATAGCTCCTCCATATAGTACCACGAAGTAAATAATTATCCTTATCGACGTCCTTCAGTTCGTTCATCACATGACGCACCTTATCGAGCGCTTCCGACTTACGGTTTTGCCTGATCAGCAACCACCCCATCGCTCTATAAGCATTGGGAATCTTGGGATAACGCTCTATCAACTGACTCAAGAGCTTCTCCGCCTCCAGTGCTCGTTCAGCCTTTTGGTACGCCTCTGCCAGTGCAATTCGTGGCAAATACGCATCGGGATTGATACTCATAATCTTCTCCAGATCCACAATCGCCCCCTCATAGAGCCCAAGTGTAGACCTCACCCTAGCTCTATTAAATAATGGGATCTCCCAAGTCGGTTGCTGGCGAATCAGTTCGTCTAAATCAAGAAGAGCCTCATTGTACTTCCCTAGTTCCTCATACACCGCTGCGCGCCTCGACCTCAGCTGTGTGACCTGAGGCTGTTGCCGAATCGCCTCGGACAGCTCTGCGAGTGCCGAAGTAGTATCTTGGCGTGCCAATAGAAGCTCCGCAAGATTGCCCCTCAGTATGAAGTTGGTCGGTTCCTCAGGGAATTGCGCCAACGCCTGCCGCAACGTTAACTCTGCGCTATCAGGCTTCGCCGCCTCATAATACTCATAATAGCGCTGCACCAATGTTTGATATTCCTTGGGGATAGAGTCCTGTGCTTGTAGCCCCAATGCTGAGCACATTATGATTAATGTGCCCCATACGAAGTTCCTCATAATCTTTGCTCTCAACGGCTCCTAGAGCCTGTACTTACTCTCCTCCTCCTCATTGAGGATGCTCAGGTAGCTCTTGTATCGAGAGGCAGGTATCTTACCCTCGGCTATAGCCCTACGCACTGCACAATCTGGCTCGTGAGTGTGCGTACAATCGCCATAATAACAAGCCTTCCCCACCTCGAATATCTCACGAAAGTAGTGACCGACCTCCTCTCGTTCGAACTCAATGGTACCAAACCCCTTAATACCTGGGGTATCAATCAGATAAGTGCCCTTTTGTGACCCAAAAGGTATCATCTCAGAGAAGGTGGTGGTATGTACTCCAGTATTATTTTGCTCCGAAATAGCCTGTGTCCGAAGATGTGCCTCAGGGACTAATGCATTGATAAAAGTCGACTTGCCCACCCCGGAGTGCCCACTAATAAGGGTAACCCCTTCTGAAATGTAGGTTCTGAGCTCCTCTAACCCAATTCCCTCCTTTGCCGATATCACAAAACAGCGGTAGCCCAAGTGTTCATAGGTATGCAGCAACTCATTGAGTTTTTGTCGCTCACGGTCGGTATACCGATCTACTTTATTGAAGACCAAAGCGGTCTCCACCCTATACGCCTCGGCAGTAGCGAGATAGCGGTCGATAAATGTAGTAGATGTAACGGGATAATTGATGGTCACCAAGAGCAATGACCTATCAAGATTAGCCCCTATGATATGGGACTGCTTGGAAAGATTGGACGAACGACGGATAATATAATTGCGTCGTGGGTGTATGTTGGTTATCCACGACATCTGCTCGCCCTCGTCCGTAGCGGGCAGCTCAAAGTCAACAACATCACCTACAGCTACAGGGTTGGTGGTACGGATACCGTTAAGTTTGAAACTTCCCTTCAACTTGCAGTTGTACGATTCTCCCGTCTCCACCTTTACGAGGTAGAAACTCCCGGTATTCTGCACCACCAATCCCGTATTTGCCATAGGTCTTATACCGTCATGATCTCCTTCTCCTTTGCGGCGAAGAGCTCTTCTACCTTCTTTATATAGGTGTCGTGGAGCTTCTGAACATCAGCTTCACCACCCTTAGATACATCCTCAGGCATACCCTCCTTAATTTGTTTTTTAAGCGTGTCGATAGCATCACGGCGACCATTGCGGATACTCACCTTTGCCTGCTCAACCTCAGCCTTCACCTGCTTAGCGAGGTCACGACGTCGATCCTCGGTAAGTGGTGGCATGCTAATGCGAATCAACTCCCCATTATTCTCAGGCATAATACCTAGGTCAGAATCAATAATCGCCTTCTCCACATCACGAATCAAGTTCTTCTCCCAAGGCGTCACAATAATAGTCTTGGCATCAGGCACTGACACATTGGCAACATTGCTCAGTGGTGTAGGATTGCCATAATACATCACGCGGATATCATCTAGAAGTTTAGGGTTGGCTTTACCTGCACGGATCTTCGCCAGTTTCTCCTCGAGAAAGACGATGGTTTCATTCATCGCACTCTTCGTCTCCTTCAGTATCGTTGCTAAATCTTTCATGTCTAAAATGTCTCTATAGTTATAACTTTATCACAAAGATAGGGAAAAAGAAGGCACTAAGCAAAATTTAGCGCACTCTTTATGCCTTTGCAACACACGTCAACTAATAATAAGGCATTACAAAGAAGTCTCTTCAGGATAACACCAACCTACATATACTAGCGAGGCAGTTTATATTTTTTGTTTATTAGAAATATTTTGTATCTTTGGCGCAGACTTGGCAGTGTTACTGCCGGAATATAATGAGTTAGATTCAGTATAATATGATACACCAGAGTGTACAGATGATGGGTATGATGATGCGAATGTCTATGATGATGTTCGCCGATACGTTGTACCCCAAAGAGTCCATTCTGATAGTGTAGTATAATATTTATTTATCATAAAGACTGCTGGTACGACGACAGACGTGCCAGCAGTCTTTCTTTTTATCTGGAATCATGTATTAACGACTTAATAATTATCAACCATGAGTAAACAAAGTAATTCTTTCGAAACCCTAGCTCTGCATGCAGGCTACAATCCGAGTGATGACCAATTTGGCTCTGTTGCAGTGCCGCTATACGACAATACTGCATATGTCTATAGAGATAGCCAATATGCCGCGGATGTCTACGCTCTCAAAGAGGGAGGGCTCATATACACACGGCTCAATAATCCTACTACAGATATATTGGAGAGGAGACTTGCCGCAGTAGAGGGGGGCGTAGCATCTCTTGCTACATCATGCGGACAAGCTTCTATCTCCACTACCCTCCTTTCCCTTCTTAAAAGTGGCGATCATATTGTAGCTAGCGAAAGCCTCTACGGTGGCACATTTAACCTCCTAAATAGTACCCTCCCTCGCTTTGGCATCCATACAACTTTCACCAATGTGCACGACTTAGACCAGGTACGCAAGACCATTACACCTGAGACAAAGCTGATACTAGCGGAGGTATTAGGCAATCCTAAGCTCGACTTGGTCGATATTTCTGCCCTGAGTGCTGTCGCACACGAGCATGGTCTACCCCTTTTTGTGGATAACACCTGTACTGTAGGGCTTTATCGTCCACTCCTCGAAGGTGCTGATGTGGAATTCTTGTCTCTTACTAAGCTTGTTTCAGGCAATGGCACAACCTTAGGTGGAGCTATTATCGATTCGGGTAGATATGATTGGGGCAATGGTCGGTTCCCTGATCTTTCTGAGCCAAGTGCATCGTACCATGGACTTACGTTTAGCGACGCTTTTGGCAATCACGCACTCATCGTCTGGCTTCGAGCTGTAGGGCTGAGGGATATTGGCACATGTATTAGCCCTTATAATTCTGCACAGATCATTAAAGGTTTGGAAACTCTTTCCCTCCGTGTGGCGCGTGCCTCTGAGAACGCATTGAATCTTGCTAAGTGGCTGGAGACTCATCCATTAGTGGCATGGGTTAGATACCCTAAGCTAGGGAGCCATGAGCACTATGACTTGGCAAATAAGCAATTGAAAAAGGGTGGTGGCGTATTACTTACTTTTGCGCCAAAGGGAGGTTATGAAGTGGCTAAACGATTGGCAGAGCGAACCGATCTATTTAAGCTAGTGGCGAATATTGGAGACTCCAAATCTATCTTAATTCATCCAGCCAGCACCACACATGCCCAGCTTACTAAGGAGGAGCGTAACAGCATAGGCGTGAGTGATGACCTAATACGTCTCTCTATCGGACTAGAGGAGGTTGAGGATCTTAAAGCGGATCTAAACGCAGCACTTAAAATAGCTCAGAATATATGAGTCTCTCCTACTTATACATCCCTCACTTCATTACCCACAAGGGCGTAGAGCTACCAGAGGTGGAGCTAAGCTATGAGTTAGCTGGTCAACCTCTGGGTGAAGCTCCTGTAGTCTTGGTGTGCCACGCCCTCACAGGCAATTCTTCTGTGGCTGGACCAAGAGGTTGGTGGGCGAGTTTGATTGGGGAGGGCAAAGCTATAGATACCACAGTGTACACCATCCTTAGTTTCAATATCCCGGGGAATTGCTACGATGGGCGTGTGCTGTACGACTTCGACACATTTGATGTAAAAGATGTGGCTCGGCTGTTTATCCTCGGAACGAAGCATCTAGGCATCACAGAGCTAGAGTTGGTGATTGGTGCAAGCTTAGGAGGAGGTCTAGCATGGCAAATCGGAGCTCTTATCTCCGACCAGTGTCGTTACTTAATCCCAATTGCCTCCCACTACAGAACCAATGACTGGTTGCTTGCACAGACAGAAGTCCAACACCTCCTTCTAGAAGGTTCTCACCCTTTGGAGCATGCCCGCATACATGCTATGCTTTGCTATCGTACCCCTTGGTCGTTGGATCATCGATTTGGCGGATCAAAGCTAGAGGATGGCACGCCCAAAGTACTAGATTGGTTGCACTATCATGGACGGGTACTCGCAGAGCGTTTTCAGCTGCATGCCTATCGAGTAATGACGTACCTCACAAGTACGATAGGGGTAGCAGACAATGCGGAAGCACTGAAGCCCCTTCGAGAAAAGGTACACATTGTGAGCATAGATAGCGACCTTTTGTTTCCTCATTACTTAGGTAAGGAGACTGCTGAAGCTATAGGAGCGACGCTCCATACAATTCACTCAGAGCATGGGCACGATGCCTTTTTGATGGATTATGACCAGCTCTCGAAGATTATTAAAGAGATATTTGCATGATAGTAATGAAGTTTGGCGGGCAATTGCTCGCAGATAGAGCAGGACTAGATCGCACTATAGAATTAATCAGCGACAGCCTCCATCAAGGAGAGCAGCCGGTCGTAGTCCTTTCGGCAAGGGGCAATACCACTGACTTACTACTAGATATCATACAGTTAGCACTGAGTAGTAAGCCTTTTGAGTCTGAATGGGAAACTCTCGTGGAGGAGATACTTAATGGAAGTAGCTTCCGTTTTGACAACGATTTAGCAGACCTTCTGAAGCTCTTAGAAAGCATCTCGTACCTCAGGGAGTGTACTCCAGTGGTGCAAGATAGAGTACTCTCCTATGGGGAACTTCTGACGGTTAAGCTTGTAGCACACGAATTAAGACAACAGGGGATAGAGGCACTTCCAATTGACTCCGGAGACTTCATCATTACTACTGATCAACATGGAGATGCTACTATCCTTCCAGAGTCTGAGCGACTAGCTCAGCAGTACTTTAGCCGTTTAGGCGTTGGTGTCCTACCCGTAGTAACTGGCTTTATAGGTCGAACCAGACAGGGCAAACGTACCACTGTTGGGCGTAATGGGAGCAATTATACTGCGACTTGGTTGGGAAGCGCACTAGGGGCAAAGCGAATAGAGATTTATACTCCTCTAGATGGTATCTATACCGCCAATCCCAACCTTGTACTAGAAGCACAAAAGATTAGTCATCTGTCTTATTCAGAGGCGACAGAACTAGCACAGTATGGTGCTGAGATTCTCCATCACCAGACGATTGATCCCCTAATCGACAAAAAGATTCCTTTGGAGATTCGCAATAGTTATAGCCCACTAGGTATTCATCAGAGGGGTACGCTCATCACCTCGACAGAAGACGTACAGGGCAATGGCAGCGTGAGGGCGCTGGCTACTCAGAAAGGCAAGAGCCTAATTCGCTTTGAAGGACATGAGATGATGGGGCGCTCTGGAATAGATGCTCGTATCTTCGGGGCATTGAGCAAAGCCGGAGTGAGTGTTAGTCTCGTATCTCAAGGTAGTTCGGAGCGAGGAATAGGGATAGTGTTGGATAGTGCTGAGACAGATAGAGCCATAGCAGCACTCAATGGGGCATTTGCGCAAGAGATAATAGCGGGAATTACCTGCCCTGTGAAAGCGACAAGAGACCAAGCTGTGGTGGCACTGATAGGCGTACCCCTCTCCCAGTTTGACAAACCCTATAGCGCCCTTGTGCGACATGGCATTGTACCAAAACTCATCAATATCGCCATTCCTAGCAACACCCTATGTCTGCTAATAGATGAGAAGGAGGTGCCCCTTGCCCTCAACGTAATGCACGGTGTGCTTTTTGATAAAGAACGAAAGATACACCTTGCAGTTGTAGGGCACGGCACTGTAGGAGGTGCACTTCTTGATCAGATCGTATCCCAACGAGAGGAGTTGAAGCGTAGAAAGGGATTAGATATTACGGTATTCGCTATAAGCAATTCCCGTAGACTATGGTTTACCAAAGGCGATATAGATGCGACGTGGCGTGAACAGATAGCACAAGCTGAGCCTATGGAGGATGCAGTAAGCGCCATCATTAGATATGCGAAAAAAGAACACCTCGAAAATCTCATCTTTGTCGATAACACTTCCTCCACTCCTATCTCAGAACGGTATACCGAACTAGTGCAGGCAGGGTTTGACCTAGTAAGCTCTAATAAAGTGAGCAATGTGCAGCCCTACGAGGGCTACTTGGCATTGAGAAGGGTGCTTAGCCAGCATAGAAAAAGCTACCGATACGAAACTAATGTGGGGGCAGGTTTGCCTCTTATCGACTACCTCAAACTACTGCACCTCTCGGGAGATCGGATTACCTCGATACGTGGTTTATTTAGTGGTTCTCTTGGGTACATATTCAATGCTCTCAGCGAGGGACGTGCTTTTAGCGAAGTACTAAAAGAAGCTGTAAACAAAGGGTTTACCGAACCTGACCCACGTATTGATCTTAGCGGTATCGATGTAGCACGGAAGGTACTGATCCTTGCAAGAGAACTAGACCTCTCTGCCGAACTTGATGAAGTAGAGATACAAAACCTCGTGCCTCCAGTACTACAAAGCAAAACAACTGACGAGATGTGGTCGCAAATCACGGTTTTCGAGTCGCATATAGCAGAAATCTCAAAGGTTGCGGAGGGGGAGGTAGTCCGGTATGTAGGTACCCTGATGATGCCTAATGGAAATGAGCCAGCACACCTTTTCTGTGGTTTGGAGCGACTGCCTAACAATAGTACTTTTGGTCAAGTCCGAGGGGCAGACGGTTGTTTTGAAATCTACACAGAGAACTACGGCTCTCTCCCCATCGTCATTAGAGGAGCTGGTGCAGGCGCTGCTGTGACTGCCCAAGGGGTCTTTAGTGATATCCTGCGTACTGCTGAAGCCCACATCACTTAGTGTGCAGAGTCAAGTAAATCAGAGTGCCGTAGTCAATAGACCAGAAAAACCTCAGACACATAAGGTCAACTATCTAGTAAAATAGTCTCCGAAAAAGGTCAACTAAACTAGGGCGAGCCAGTACCGCAGGGGCGAAAAATCGTTCACCCATACCCGTTGACCGCTCTATATATACCCCATGACCATTTAATATATACTAATTGCTACAATTAATATATACTAATTACCCAATTTAATATATACTAAATATACCATTTAGTATATATTAAATGGTCATGGGATATACCAATGCCGCTCAATGCCTATGGGAAAACGTCTTTTTACCTCTACTATAGAGGTTTACGGCTTGAATATCGTTGGATTTTTCAGGGTGTATCTACTATCTTACTTGACCTTATGTGCACGAACTAGTACTGGGCTATTGACTACGGCATTCTGCTTTGCTTGACTAAGCGCACTAGTTGGTTGACCTTCCAGAGAAGGTCATAGAGCGCCAATTTGGTAAGGAAGTAGTATCTTTGCGCTGAAATTTTCAAGCAACAAATACACATAATCATGATGAAGAGATTTAACACAGCAAGCACAGCCCTGTCAGCAATGCTTGTGCTTGCCCTAGGGATTAGCGGATGCATTAAGCCTGAGGCGCCTAATGCAGAGGCAGACATCCTCACTTGCGAAGTCGCAAAGGAATTGCTCTTTAGGAGCCCCTCTGTCTCTAATGACAAGGTAGAGATTATGGTGAATGCGTGGACTGATGTGACCTATTACAAGTGTATCGGTAGTGGCACAAGATATCATTAGAACCAAGAACAACTACGAATTTGAGCTCAAGGCTGGTCTTAACTTCTTAGGAGGAACGGCACCCATGGGACTGCCGGTGGAGATTCGCTCTATCGATGGGTATAAGCCTAAGTTTGGCGGCTCTTTTGAGGGGTTGCCACCCGATGGTTTGGGGAGCGACATGGCGATGCTGAGTGGGGTATCTCCGCTGGTCTCCGTATCGAAAACCGCGGGATGAGCACCAAGGCAACGGTCAAGAGTTTCTTTACAAGTGTCCCTGTGAATAATACAGACGTATCGGGCTACTGGACAGGTAAAGTAGACATGGATTACGCTTCCACCCTGCTCAGTATACCAGTATTGGCAAACTACCGTTTTAATAGGGATTGGAAGGTAAGAGCAGGTCTATACGTGGGCTACCAATTGGATGGGAAATTTGGTGGAGCTGTCTATGACGGCTACCTCCGTAATGGTGCACCTACGTGTATTAAGATGCCTATTGAGGGCGATCAGCAGGCGCTCTACGACTTTACCGAACACATGCAGAGGTGGCAAAGCGGACTGGAAGTAGGCTTCTCTTGGAGGGCTTACAAGCACTTCCACGTCAATGCCGACCTAAACTGGGGATTTACCAATATCTTCAAGAAGGACTTCAAAGCCATTAGCTTCAATATGTATCCTATTTATCTACAAGCTGGTTTCGGCTACCAGTTCTAAAGCAAAGCAAGCCCCCAAGCTCCTAAGAGTTTGGGGGCTATTATTTTATAGTAACTTGAGAATCTCTTCTACTACTCTATCCTCATCCTCTGGTGTGTCGAGGTGCTCAACTTGTATGGTATGATGCGCTTGCTCATAGTAAGGCGAACGCATAGGGAGTGTAGCAGCCACATACCCCTTTACGCCCTCTTCGTCGAGATCAGCCACCAATGGGCGACTCTCCTTCACGGAGAAAAGACGGCTGGAGAGAGCTTCGGTCGAAGCCTGTAGGTATATGACCGTACCACGAAGTTTCATGGTCTGGATATTATCATCATTGGCTGCCATTCCTCCTCCAGTAGCAATGACGACATCTTGATACTGCGCTAGCTCTAGTAGGATGACCTTTTCGCGCTTACGAAACTTATCTACGCCACAACACGCCATCATATCACTGATAGAAGAGTGGTACTTCCGAGCAATGTAGACGTCCGTATCGACAAAAGGAAGACCGAGCTTGGCAGCTAGCTTACGACCGACAGTGGACTTGCCCACTGCGGTAAATCCGATAAGAAATATGGGTTTCATAGGATAAAAGAAAACGAGAGCCAAAGGGGCGCTACCACATAGCTCCTCCTTGGCTCTCGTTTGGACCTATATTACTTTACTAGTGTCAGCTCATCAACAAGGTAATCAGCCTTGCCCCAGTACTTAATAGCCCAGAGGACATAGCGGATATCTACGCTAATGGTGCGCTGGAGGTTGGGCTCAAACTCTATGTCGCCACTCATTGCCTCCCAGTTGCCATCGAAAGCAAGACCGATCAGATTACCATCGCCATTGAAAACAGGGCTACCTGAGTTACCACCGGTGATGTCGTTATTAGAGATAAAGCAGAGGTGTAGGTTGCCATCCCTATCGGCGAACTCGCCAAACTCCTTATTCTTGAACTTCTTGAGCAGCTCAGGTTGTACTGCGAATTCACTACTCTGTGGGTTTTCCTTCTCGAAGATACCTTGCTGAGTAGTGTAGTAATCGTACCAAGCACCATCGTATGGTTTGTAACCGCCTACATTGCCATAGCTGAGTCGCATAGTGAAGTTGGCGTCACTAGGTAGATACTCGTCGCTCATCTCCTGTAGGCCAGCCATAAAGAGGCGGCGTCCCTTCTGATACATAGCGCCAGTCTTCATCAGCTTACCTCTGAGGATATTGATCTGCTCTGAATAGCTCTTCATTACCTGTACAGCTGGGTCGGTTTCGTGTGCTGCCTTGAGCATCTCGTAATTCTTGAGTGCCTGGACCATACGATCCTTATGAAGAACTACAGAATTATCGTACACGTACTCGGCAAACTTCTCGTAGTCGCCACCGAAGTCCTTATCGATAGTAGCGAAGATAGATGGCAAATAGGCTGGATCGACCCGCTCCTTAGTCACCTTGAGCATCACTGGGAGTACCGCTTTACCAACGATTGGATTAAAGTCCTTATAAAGGGCATCGGCATCGAAAGCCTTGAGATCTTCTGATGGCATGGCAGAGAAAGCACGGAACTCTGTACCACTAAGTGCCTCTGAGAGGATGGTGAAGTTCTTCATAATCTTGCCACGAGCCTCTAGAGGAATCCTTAGGCTATCGAGGACAAAGCCATACTTCTCAGTGCGCGCCTCATCAGCAGCAACCCACTCTGAGAACTTGCGCTCGATCTCCTGCTTATTCTTGACTACATCAAGCGCACGTAGACCCTTATTCATACCTATGGAGTTTTTCCAATAGTTAGAGCTGCTCGCATATTTATTGGCATACTGGATACGGATGGCTGGGTCGCTCTCCATGTACTTAGTCCAAACCCCTTGCTTAAGTCCGCGAACGAGGATACGTGGTGCATTCTCATTTTCCATCCTATTAACAACACCCCAAGAGCTGAGGTAACGATCGGTGCTACCAGGGAAACCAATGGTCATTGCGTAATCGCCCTCCTTAACACCAATAGTGGATACCTTAGCATAGTGGCGTGGCTTGTATGGCTTATTATCGGCTGAGTAATCGGCAGGCTTATTGTCTTTGCCTGCATATACACGGAAGACAGAGAAGTCATTGGTATGGCGAGGCCACATCCAGTTGTCTGTGTCGCCTCCGAACTTACCCATGGATACTGGTGGTGCAAATACCAAACGAACATCGGTAAATACATCGTATATCACGAGGTAATAAGCATTGTGCTCGTAGAATGGATAAACAGCTACTGCAGTATGTGGATCGCCCTCATACTTGGCTTCTATCATACTCGCAGCCATCTGGATCGCCTGCATACGCTTCATCTCGTCGTCGATACCAGCGACAGAGGCTAGCACTTGGTCGGTGACATCTACGAACTCGCGGAGATACATAACGGTAAGGTTGGGGATAGGGAGCTCTTCGCTCTTATTGCCCGCAACGAAACCATTCTTGAGGTAATCATGCTCAACTGAGCTCTGGCTCTGGATAGAGCGGTAACCACAGTGGTGGTTCGTGAAAAGTAGACCTTGGTCCGATACTGTGATAGAGGTACAGCCATTATCAAAGGCTGCCACTGCACTGGATAGGCTAGTGCCATCCTGGCTGTAAAGATCATTGGCATTGAGCTTAAGACCTAGCTCGCGCATACGATCCATGTTCTCCTGCTTGATCATGCTGATGAGATACATACCCTTATCTGCTTTCGCCATAGGAGCTATAAGCATAAGCGCAAGTACGATCAGAGAAAATCTAAGATGCTTCATACGTAATTTATTGTAAGTAATTAAAATCATGTGCTACAAAGTTAACTATTTCCTATGAACTACAGGGGCAAACGAAAAAAGGAACCAAGGTAAATATGACCTTGATTCCTCTTAAACAATACAAAATGTATAACACCTAAACACAGAGGGTGAACGACGGGGGTCGAACCCGCGACAACTGGAACCACAATCCAGTGCTCTGCCAACTGAGCTACGTCCACCATTTCAATCGAGATTACTCAATTGCGACTGCAAAGATACACAATATTTTGTAATCACCAAATCTATAAGCCACACAAAAACAGGGTGACAGGTAAACTAGCACACGATTTTAACGAAAGAGTCAGTAATTATGAACCAATGTTCAGAATAATCGTTATCTTTGCGGTGAATAGATAGAAGTATTATGGCAAGACCAAAATCCAATCGCCTAGTAATGAAGGCGCCAACTCATACCGGCTTCAAGCCGTGCGGAAAAGTCTGCGGAGACGATCGACCCATCCAACTGAAGCTGGATGAATACGAAAGTATCCGTCTTGTAGATTATGAGGGGATGCAGCAGTCCGATGCGGCTGAAGCCATGGGGGTGTCGCGCCCTACCCTTTCCCGAATCTATGATAATGCGCGGAAGAACGTGGGAAAAGCCTTGGTAGAGGGAAGAGCCATCACGATACAGGGCGATAATCTCGGTTTTGACCAATTCAAAGAACAGAAAGTAAACATCAGGATTATGAATCAGAAGATCGCGATTCCAACCAATGAGGGAAAACTCTTTGGGCACTTTGGCAAGGCGCCACAAGTGACTATTGTAACTGTAGAAAATGGTAAAGCAACAAAGACAGAGGTAGTTGTAGCTCCAGAACATGAACATGGCTCTATGCCGAAGTTTATCGCTGGACACGGATGTACCGATGTTATCTGTGGTGGACTAGGAATGCACGCCAAGGAAATGCTCAATGAGTTGGGCATACAGGTACATAGCGGTGCACCAGCTTTGCCAATCGAGGAGATAATAGAACAGTATCTAAATAGCTCTATAACCTACGGTGAAAGCGGCTGCTCCTGCACCTGTTCGCACCACGGACACGGGCACTAAGAGGAGCTATTTGCCGAGGAGCTGCTCGAGGAACCGAGGATAGCTCTTGGCGATACATCCGGGATTGAGAAGGACTGTAGTGACTTCTGGCAAGGTAACAGCAAAGACGGCAAAGGCCATAGCCACACGGTGATCTCCATGCGGGTTAATCATCACCATTTCGGGGAGCTTGCCCCATGTGCCATCCCAGCTGATGGCATTGTCGGTAATGGAGAAGCCCCCGACGTTGTACCACTCCACAGCCTCAAGGAAAGAGGCTATACGATTGCTCTCCTTGTACCTAAGGTTGCGGGTACCGTTAAAAGTAAATGGTCTACGATTGCGGATGAAGGCAAGGGCAAGCGGGAGAAAGCTATCGAGGTGTTGGTCAATATGAAGTACCACTTCCTCTGTACACTGGTCGGTTTTTGCACCGCTGACCTCTAGGATATTGCCCATAGAGGAAGTGGTGATGCCTAACGGCACAACGCTTTGCTGTATTAGCGCATCGGGCTGTAGGCTTTCTCTATGGAGCCCTGGCAACTGTATACTTAGCTGTTCTGGATGACTCATAGCGAGCTGGTACCAGAAGGTAGCTGCGCTCCAATCCCTCTCTAAGGCGTTCTGCTCTTGCTGCAGAACGCCTTTTGTTAACTGCAGATAAGTATAGGAGGGCGTCTGCTCGGAAAAATCGAAGGTGACCATATTGCCTAACGCCCTATTACAGATAAGGATAGCGCTACAATACTGACTGCTTTTCCACTCGGTATGGAGGTGCACCTGCTTTACGGGGATAAGCGGAGTTATGGCTACACCACAGTCGTGTAGTGTACACTTGGCACCCATACTAGGGAAGAAGGAGAGATCGTCTTGCTTGATGCGCTCCATGAGTTGAGGAGAGCCGACAAGGAAGGTCTCGCAACGCTCATAGATGGCAGCAATCATTAGGAAGCGCATAGCGGTACCACTGGAACCACAATCGAGCTGTATGGTCTCACCATTGGGACGCTGCCTAAGCAGGTGAACAGCGCGCCAGATCACCAAGATATCTTCATTACAAAGTGCATAAGCCTCTTCCTTCTCAGGCAGAGAGGGAAGAGGCTTATTTTGCATGTAAGTGAGTAGTAGCTGGCGGGCTACTATGCTCTTACTATAGGGGAGCTCTATACGCTGACGCCCAAGAAAGGAGCGATAGGTAAGAGCTAACTGCTTCATCTCGAGTAGAGAGCGGGTGACTAAAGAGGATTATCCGAGGTGCTTGAGTAGGTCTCCCTCGAGAGAACTAGCTCCGATACGGAAGAGTTTGTTGGTCATCCACTCCTCGCCAAGGATGCCCTTAACAATACAGAGGTACTGAATAGCTTCTTCGGTAGTGCGTACACCACCAGAGACCTTGAAGCCTCGCTTGATACCGAAGAGATCGTTGTATTGCTTCAACACACTACACATAACGTAGGCAGCCTCCATAGAAGCGCCTGGATAACCCTTACCTGTAGAGGTCTTGATGAAGTCGGCATCGCTATACAGTGCTAGGATACTTGCACGCTGGATATTTTCAGGTGTCTTGAGCGCTCCCGTCTCAAGGATAACCTTAAGGGTATGCCCTTTAGTAACATCGCGCAGTTCCTGAATCTCCTCAGTCACAGCCTTGTAGTCACCGCTAAAGAAGTTGCCTAGGTGCATAACGATGTCAATCTCATCTGCACCATCAGCGAGAGCCAGAGAGGTCTCAGCCACTTTAATCTCGGGAAAAGTCTGTGAGGAAGGGAAAGCACCAGAGACGCAACATACGTTGACGCCCTCAACCACGAGTGCTTCGCGCACAGTCTTGGCAAAGTTAGGGTACACACAGATACTTGCTACTGGTGGTATCTCGGGATTGGTGTCGTCCAACTCATTGACGCCCTTCACGAAATTGTATATCTGATCCGCATTATCCTCAGCCCCAAGAGAGGTGAGGTCTACAGTGCTATGCAGAAACTTGATGGTCTGCTTATTATTGAGACTATCGTAGTGATGATCGATCAGTTTCTTGATCTCTACCTGAATTTGCTCCGATGATAACGAAGGGGTAAAGGAATCGAAAGCGGCCTGAAACTTGCTCTGCCCTACATGGTCATGACTGTGGTCGTGATCATGGTTGTGATTGTGATCGTGAATGTGCTCTTTACTCATAAAACTATCTTACTTATCCAATTTATGGTTGTTTATATGTCTATCCTTGTCCCGCGATGTCTTCTTCTGGATATTCTTCTGAAGAGCTTCGGTAAGGTTGCAGCCGGTCTGATTGGCGATACAAGCAACGACCCAAAGGACATCCGCTAGCTCGTCTGCCAGACGCTCCTGACTCATCTCCTCTCCAAGCTTAGCGCTCTGCTCACCATACAAACGAGCCATGACACGCGCCACTTCACCCACTTCCTCGGTAAGGATTGCCATATTAGTTAGGGGATCAAAGTAGCGGACGCCATACGTCTTTATCCACTGGTCTACAATGGATTGCACTTCAGCTATCGTAGGACTATTCATCTATTCTTACTATCCATAATAATGGTAACGGGACCATCATTGAGAAGGGTTACCTTCATATCAGCACCAAAGATACCTTTTTGTACTGGTTTACCCAAATTCTCCCCCAAGAGCTGACAAAATCTATCATACATAGGCTGAGAGATTTCGGGGCGTTCAGCCTTGATATAACTTGGGCGGTTGCCTTTGTGCGTATCGGCAAGGAGGGTAAACTGAGATACGCAGAGTATCTCTCCGCCATGCTGGAGGATGCTTTCATTCATCACTCCTTGGGCATCATCGAAGATACGGAGATTGATGGTCTTCTTGAGAAGGTACTGCAAGTCCTTCTCTGTATCTCCGACCTCTACCCCATGGAGAACCATCATTCCGTTGCCAATCTCACTGACCAACTGACCATCGACGACTACAGAAGCGTGCTGTACACGCTGTATGACTACTTTCATTCTTGCTGCTCTCTAAAATAGTTATAGACCGTCTGCCCTTTCGCTACTCCGATAGATTCTTGGAGCTGTTCTAGGGAAGCCGATCGGATATTCTTAACGCTCTTGAACGACTTCAAAAGTCTCTGTTTGTACGCAGGTCCTATACCGGGTATCTCATCTAGTGCTGACTGGGTTTGTCGCTTGCTCCTTAGCTTACGGTGATAGGTGATAGCGAAGCGGTGTACTTCATTCTGTATTCGCTCTAGGAGATAAAAGACTTGACTGCGCTGCATGATACCGACTACCTGTGGAGGGTCTCCATAGAGTACCTGATTGGTATTGTGCCTATCATCCTTAGCTAGTCCCATCACAGGGATATCGGCACCCACCTCCCTAAGGGCTGCCTTAACGACCCCCATCTGTCCTTTACCGCCATCGGTAACGATAAGATCAGGTAAGGGCTGCTCCTCTTCAATCATCCGTCGGTATCGTCGGGTGACTACCTCGTGCATAGAGGCATAGTCATCGGGACCTGAGACTCCCCTTATCTTATAGAGGCGGTAGTCTTTCTTGCTCGGCTTAGCCCCTTTGAATACAATACAGCTAGCAACGGGATCGCTTCCTTGAATATTCGAGTTATCGAAGCTCTCCACATGGTACGGAAGCTTGGGCAATCCTACTGCCGACATCAGCTCTCGCAGAATCTGCGTATTACGCTGCTCAGGATTCATCTTTTCGGACTGCCTATGCTTATCCTTCATATACTGTTGCACATTCTGCTGACTCAGCTCAAGTACTTTGCGCTTCTCTCCCCTTTGCGGAATGGTTATGGTTAGGTGCGAGAAGTCGCCAAAAGAGGGCGCCTCTTCGAGAATTAGCTCTCGCACCTTGAAGTTCGTCTCATTGAGCAACTGTACTATTGCGGTAGAGAGGAAGTCACTCTCAGGGTCGTCATCGTCCATCAACTGTCGCTTAAACTCTAGAGTGCGACCAGCAATAATATTTCCATTGTGTACCTCTAGGTAATTAACATAGTAGGCATCTAGATCACTTGCGGCACTTACCACTAGCGCATTCCCTATAACATTACTAATGATAGTACTCTTGGCTTGATAGGAAGATATTTCTTGGAGCGTATGCTGAAGTTCCATAGCTCGTTCGAAATCCAAATCCTTACTTGCCTGAGCCATACTCTCCTCTAAGATTCCTCGTACATAACAGATATTACCGCGAAGAATCTCTATCGCCTGTCGAATACTTTCGTCGTAAGACTCCTTACTCTGAAGCCCTTCGCAGGGTGCCTGACATCTATTGATATGATACTTAAGACAGGCTCGGAATTTTCCCTCCTCTATCTGCTGTTCATTGAGCTTCAGGCTACAAGTTCGGAACTTGAATATCCTATTGAAGAGATTAATCAGTGTCCAAGCCATACCCTTATTCGGATAAGGACCGAAGTACAGGCTACCATCTCGGATCACTTTAAAGGTAACAAAGACTCGAGGGAATGGCTCCTTCTTAACACAGATATGCGGGTACAAGTCGCCCTCCTTAAGTAGAATATTATAGTGCGGTTGGTGTTGCTTGATAAGGTTATTCTCGAGAAGCAAAGCATCTAGTTCCGTTTCCACCACCATATACTCAATAGTGGCAAAAGCTCGAATAAGCGCACGCACTTTCCGATCACTATGATTCTTTTGAAAGTAAGAGGAGACACGCTTTCGTAAATTCTTGGCCTTACCCACATAGATAACCACACCCCCCGAGTCACGGTAGGTGTAGCAACCAGGCTTTTCTGGAATCACGCTTAAGCTCTCTTGTATTTCCTCTTTGCGTATAATCATATACTAAGTTTCACGTGAAACACTCTATCTGCCTAATAGTACCAATAATATATTGATATCGGCAGGAGATATTCCAGGGATACGAGATGCCTGACCAATAGTCTGCGGATTGATCTTCTCCAACTTCTGTCTCGCCTCAATAGAAAGGCTATGGAGGTCTTCATACTTAAAGCGACCACCAATCTCAATATCCTCAAGTCGCTTCGCCTTCTCCGCTAACTGACGTTCACGCTCAATATACCCTGCATATTTAATCGTAATCTCTGCTGATTCTACCACCTCTTGTACCGCTCCATATTTCGTATAGAATTGCGAAAGTTTTTCACTGAACGATTTAAGCGAATTATAAGAGACCCCTGGACGAAGGATAAGATCACGCAATTTTACAGAGCCAGAGAGTGGATTACTATTACATGCCACCAAAAAGGCATTGAGCTCTTCACTAGGAGCGATAGAGGTTGTTGCGGTCAGTTCCAACAACTCTTTCTTAAGTACAAGTTTGTTTCGTAAAACTTCCATTCGCCCCTGATCGACTAAACCCAAATCATATCCCCTTTCCGTGAGACGCTCGTCCGCATTATCCTGTCTCAAGAGGATGCGATACTCAGCTCGTGAGGTAAACATTCGATAAGGCTCGTCTACACCCTTCGTCACAAGATCATCAATCATCACTCCAATGTAAGCCTCGTCTCTACTAAGCACGAAAGGCTGTTTCACGTGGAGCGACAGGTGAGCATTAATACCAGCGACTAATCCTTGTCCCCCTGCCTCTTCATACCCAGTAGTCCCATTAATCTGACCAGCGAAGTATAGGCCGGATATTAGTTTCGTCTCCATAGTATGGTAAAGCTGAGTAGGATCAAAGAAATCATACTCTATAGCATAACCGGGACGCAGTACATGAGCATTGGCGAGCGCAGGGACGTGTTTTATAGCTTCAAGCTGAACCTCATAGGGCATAGAGCTACTAAAGCCATTAAGGTACACCTCAGTTGTCTCTACACCTTCGGGTTCAATAAACAACTGATGTTGATTACGCTCAGCAAAAGTCTTTATCTTCGTCTCAATACTCGGGCAATACCTAGGACCAATAGAGACAATCTGACCATTATAGAGTGGTGCTTCGTCTAGATGATCATTAAGCACCTTATGCACCTCCGCATTAGTATACGTTATGTAGCAAGATCGTTGCGGTAGCGCTTTATTCGTTACACGTGGAAGATAACTGAAGTGATACCATGTATCGTCTCCCGCTTGCTCCTGACAAAGAGAATAGTCGATAGTAGACGCATCCAGACGCATGGGCGTACCCGTCTTCATACGGTCAGTATGAAAGCCCAGCTCACGCAATTGTTCAGTAAGCCCATGTGCCGCTGGTTCGGCTATTCTACCGCCTTCTATTTGCACCTTTCCAAAGTGCATCAAGCCATTCAGAAAAGTCCCATTAGCGAGAACCACCTTAGGAGCGATAAACTCCACACCTAAGTGAGTATATACACCTCTCACCGACTTTCCATCCTCATCAAGAATAAGCTGCACAACGCTGTCTTGCCAGATCAATAGATTGGGCGTCTGCTCTAGTTCATTACGCCAAAGGCGGGAAAAGAGTTTACGATCCGTCTGAGCTCTCGGGCTCCACATAGCCGCTCCCTTGCTCATATTGAGCATTCTAAACTGTATTGTACTCTCATCCGTAGCAATACCCATAAAACCTCCTAGAGCGTCTATTTCGCGCACAATTTGCCCCTTCGCAATACCGCCTATAGCTGGATTACAACTCATCTGAGCTATACGCTCCATATCCATTGTGATCAGCAACACTTGCGAACCCAGCAACGCCGCAGCACGCGCAGCTTCACAGCCCGCATGTCCTGCACCTACAACTATTATATCGTATTCTTTCTTCATCTAGCTTATCAAGCCCCAATCTTTATCATTAACCAACATCCTCTGTAAGCGCTCATTAAGCAACCTATTCTTAGGATCCTTAAGTTCTGGGTCCTCGCCCAGTATAAACTCCACAAGATTACTACAAAACTGCACATACCTACCATCCTCGGAGAGGTTCGCAATCTTGAGAGAAATACCCTCCCCGCTCTGTTGTGTCCCCTCCAAATCACCAGCACCTCTCATCTTGAGGTCTTCTTCTGCAAGATAGAAGCCATCAGTGCTTTGGCACATAATATTGATACGTCTCAAGGAAGTCTCGCTAATTGAGTGGTCACTCATCAGCACACAATAGCTCTGATGGGCTCCTCGCCCTACCCTACCCCGTAATTGGTGGAGCTGCGACAAACCGAACCTATCGGCACTAGTAATCACCATAACCGTTGCATTAGGGACATCAACACCCACTTCTATCACCGTTGTCGCGACTAGAATATGAGTCTCTCCAGCAGCAAACTTCTGCATCTCTGCCTCTTTTACATCGGGCTTAAGTTTCCCGTGAACCATACCCACATTATGCACAGGAAAGGCGAGACGAAACTCCTCAAACCCTTGCTCCAAACTCACCATATCGCTCTTCTCACTCTCCTCAATCAAAGGATAAACGACATAACACTGACGACCCTCCAAAAGTTGACTATGGATAAACTGAAGTACATCTGTAAGCTGCGAGTCATAGGCGTGGCTTGTAACAATAGGCGAACGTCCAGGCGGCAATTCGTCGATGATCGAGATATCCAAGTCGCCGTATAAAGTCATGGCCAGCGTACGAGGAATAGGTGTTGCACTCATGATAAGCACATGGGGGTTAATCTGCCCCCTACTCTTTTCCCAAAGCACACTCCTCTGATATACCCCGAATCTATGTTGCTCATCTATTACAGCAAGTCCTAGGTTATGGAATTTCACATAGTCTTGAATCAAGATATGTGTCCCCACAAGGATATCTATCTCACCCTTCTTTAGGGCATCAAGTACCGGCTTGCGCTCCTTCGCTTTCATCGAACCCGTAAGTAGCGCTACCCTTATCCCCTTCTGTCCAGCAAGCATCTTAGATAACGATTGGTAGTGCTGGGCAGCTAATATCTCAGTCGGTGCCATCATCGTTACCTGAAAGCCATTATCAATAGCCACCAGCATAGCCAAAAGAGCCACTACCGTCTTGCCGCTACCTACATCCCCCTGCACAAGGCGGTTCATCTGGTGCCCGCTCCCCATATCTGCGCGTATCTCGTTTACTACGCGCTCTTGCGCACCAGTAAGCTGAAACTTCAACCCTTCGGTTCTAAACGCTTCAAATTGCGCTCCAGTTGGTTTGAAGACAAAGCCAGTGCTCTCCTCCTTCCTAGACTTATGGATATAATGCTGGCGTAAAGAAAGGAAAAACAACTCCTCCATCTTAAGCCTCGCTTGAGCCCTTTGTAGCATCCTAGCATCCATTGGGAAGTGAATCATCTCTAAGGCTTCCCCAAGTGGCAGCATCTGATAGTTATAGACTATATACTCAGGGAGTGTATCCTCTATCTTTCCCCTCACTTCCGCCAGAATAACTTTCATAAGTTCACTGATTGCCTTGGACGAAAGCCCCGCTTTCTTCATTCGATCAGAAGTAAAGTACATAGGATATAGACGCCCTACCGAACTCATAGGGCTACCCGCTAGCTCCACCTCAGGATGAGCAATAGAAAACGTACTACCATAGCGTGTAGGCTTTCCAAAGACCACATACGGTGTGTGCAGCTTTAGAGTACGGAGCATATAGGTGGTACTATTAAACCAAACTAACTCCATCACTCCTGTTGCATCCTTGAAGTACGCCTTTAGTCGCTTCTTCGAACCACTTCCCTCCTCTACAAAACCAACTATTTCCCCCTGCAACTGCACATAAGGCATATCCTCTAGCAGTTCACTAATCGTATATATACGAGTACGATCCACGTGACGATAGGGAAACCTATAGAGTAGATCGCCCCATGTTTTTACCTCCAGCTCTTTGGCAAGCACGGCAGCCTTACGCTCCCCTACTCCTTTTAGGAAAGTAATATCACGCTTTAGGATATCATTCATTTAGCTCCCTTTTAGACAAGCACCAAGTAGCCAAAGCCAAATCTTTAGGTGTCGTAATCTTGAAATTTTGCTCCTCTCCTTCTACGATAGAAGGTGCCAATCCCCCATAAAGTTCTACTATACTCGCATCATCAGTACAAGAACTATCAGGCTTTGAGAAATACGCCTTATAACTATCTCTCAATAACTCTCGTTCGAAAAGCTGCGGTGTCTGTATCAAACGAACACTATTCCTTGGAATGCTCCTATACAACCCCTCTTCAGTAAGAATCCTTGTGGAGTCAGTAGGAGGCAATGCCGGCACCACTGCCCCACTCATCTTAGCATCCCAAATACGATTGAGCAAAGCATTCGTTACAAATGGTCGCACACCATCATGCACCATCACAAAAGACCCCGAAGCCACATCAAGACCATTTCGTACACTCTCTGCACGCTCACGCCCTCCGTCTGCATACTTCAGCTCTATCCCTTTCTTCAGGAAACGAGACATCATATCTTGGACATAATCATCATCAGACTTCGGACGAACTAATATAAACTCTGTATCAATAGACTTATCTACGGCCTCAAATAGATGCTCAATTGTCCAAACCAAAATAGGTTTCACGTGGAGCATTAGGTATTGCTTGGGTAGATTACTCTCCATCCTCAGGCCCTTACCTCCTGCTACAATGATTATAGAAAGTTCCTTCATACTATACACCTATTGTATCTCTCTGTATTGACTCAGATACCACATCACAATACCAGCAGCCACACTTACATTCATCGAGTGCTTAGTCCCGTATTGTTCTATCTCAATCACCCCATCCGAGAGGTCTATTACCTCCTGTTGTACACCCTCCACTTCATTACCTAATACAATCGCTATGGGTTGGCTGTTGCCAATATGCTCCTGCACATTGGGGAGAAGCACCGAGTGCTCTGCTTGCTCTAAAGACCATACCATATAGCCCTCTTCCTTGAGCTGGAGAACCGCATCCTTGGTCTCCTTGAAATAGTGCCACTCCACTACCTCCTCAGCACCAAGCGCACTCTTGTGTATCTCCGCATGCGGAGGCACCCCAGAAATACCGCAGAGATAAAGTCTCTCTAATCGTAGGGCATCTGCTGTTCTGAAGACCGAACCCACATTGTGCATGCTACGGATATTATCCAGCACCACCACAATCCTTCTCTTTCGTGCGAGGGCATACTCTTTGGGACTCATACGCCCCATCTCCTCTATCCTAAGCTTTCTTGCCATCAAGCTTACTCTGTGAGGTCAGGAAGTTTATGGTAAGAGTAGAGGTCACGGATGGCATCCTCGTAGTACTTCTCTACCACTAGCCGCTTGGTCTTCAAACTATTGGTAAGCATGCCGTTATCGATAGAGAGTGGCTCTGTAAGGACATAGAACTTCTTCACCTTCTCATACGAAGCCAACGACTCCAATTGTTCATCAATCCTTTGCTGTAGTACTTTATTGACCTCAGGGTGTTTTGCTAAAGCTGACTTATCTTCTGGCAGATTAGCTATGCCCAACTCAGTAAGCCTACTAATCAGCTTCTCCCAATTAGGCAATATCAGAGCACTCACAAAGCTACGCCCATCGGCAATCACCACAGCTTGCTCAATCATACCATCGGAAGTGAGCATATTTTCAATCTGATTAGGCACAATATACTTGCCGTTGGCAGTCTTAAAGAGATCCTTGGCACGCTCCTTAAAGAACACATTCCCCTCAGCATCCATAGAGCCAAGGTCTCCTGTGCGGAACCAACCGTCCTCAGTAAAGGCAGCAGCATTCGCCTCCGGATTGAGGTAGTACCCCTTCATCACCGTATCCCCCTTCACAAGGATCTCTCCTCCTGCAGCTTCATCTATACGTATGGAGACCCCTCCAAGAGCGCGACCAATAGACCCGAACTCAAATCCATCCTGACGACAGTAGCAAACCGTAGCCGTAGTCTCTGTAAGACCATAGCCATAAACAATCGGCACTCCAATACTGAGCAAGAAGGCTTGCACCTTATCCGCTAGCGCTGCTCCGGCCACAGGATAAATCAGACCTCTCTCTATACCTACCTTCTTCCTTAGGAGGTTAAGGAACGTTCGCGAGTAGAAGTTATATTGCATCTTGAGTGCCGTTGGCGGCTTCTTCCCCTTTGCTCTATACTCAAAGTGGTATTTCCTACTCACTCTGATACACTCATCGGTCATCTTTCTCAGCACAAGGGGAAAACTCTGTATCTTTTCATACACACCCACGTACACCTTCTCCCAAAAACGAGGGACATTACACATATAGTGCGGGTGTACCTCCGTAAGTGCCTTGAGGATTTCCTTAGGGTTACGGTTTACCGCAATACGCACGCCCATGGTGAGACAAACATAGCACCACATCTTCTCAAAGATATGCGTCAGCGGCAGGAAGTTCATACTCACCTTGCCAGGCTTCAGTAGTCGAAGCTCCTCTGCATGTCGCTCAATAGCCGCCTGCACGCTCCTAAAGGTCAATTCCACTCCCTTTGGTGTCCCACTCGTCCCACTCGTGTAGAGAATGAGTGCTGTTTTGTCTAAGCTCCACCTACTCCTCCTCAGAGAAAGCTCTACATCATGTTCGCCCTCGCTACCGAGTCTCAAAAAGTCCTCCAGATAGATAGAATCAATATCTTCACCATCACGGTCAATCGTACGGTCAAATAGCACCAACTTAAGCGGTCTTACCATCTCTTTCATAGCGGCACGAGCAACGACATACTGAGCTTGCTCCCCTACAAAGAGAAGCTTCATACCACTGTGCTCTACCATGTATTGCACCTGGGATGGCGAACTAGACGCATAGAAAGGAATAGCAATAGCGCCCGCTCTAAAGATACCCAGGTCAGCAGCGAGGAACTTATCGCTATTCTCAGAGAATACTCCGATCCTATCTCCCTCCTGCACTTCAGCCTCAACCAAAGCTTTAGCTAGATCGTGCGCCATAGCACCGAAGGTGCTCCAGTTAATCTCATCCCATACCCCCGACAATTGATTGCGCACCATCAGGCAACACTCTTTGGGGTAATTCTCAGCATATCGCTGAGGTACATCAATGATTGGAATCACCACCCTTTGTCTACTCATAACGCTCTCCTTTCTATGCTTAGTAAATCATTCTAACACAAACAAAGATACACAAAAATAGCCAGTGCTAGTTCAAAAATACAATGCAGACTCACCCAACTCTCCCCCGAAGATATTCGCAACGTATACTAATGGTGACGGAAAGGACTAAAGTGCACTAAATCTTCTTTTACTCTATATACCCTACCCCAAACGCTCTCAGGCGAGCGTCTGTTACGGCTCGCGGAAGTAAGGAAATTTATTCCTAGGAATAAATAAATTTATTTGTACAGATAAATATTTTTATTCCTAGAGAAAAATAAATTTATTCCTAGAAATAAATTTGACCACTCTAGGGGAGACGTTTTACTCCCTCTGTATCAAAGGATTTATTCGTTACCTTTGTAGAATAGAATTTGGATGTAATAACTTCAGATAACGAGCATAAAAATGAAGAGGTATAATCGTGTGCTACTCAAGCTGAGTGGCGAATCGCTCCAAGGTGGTCAGGGCTACGGCATAGATCCCAAACGCCTAGATGACTACGCTACAGAGATAATGGAGGTTGTGAAGAGTGGCGTGCAGGTGGCTATCGTAATCGGTGGGGGCAATATCTTCCGCGGATTGAGCGGCGCTGCCAAGGGGTTCGATAGGGTCAAGGGCGACCAAATGGGGATGCTGGCTACAGTCATCAATAGCCTAGCGCTCAGTTCTGCACTCGAAGCAAAGGGGCAGAAGAGCCAAGTATTTACCGCTACGCCAATGATGCCGATTGGTAAGCACTACAATAAGTGGGACGCACTTGAGGCGCTCCAAGAGGGCAAAGTGGCTATCTGCGCAGGAGGTACAGGCAATCCATACTTCACCACTGATACAGGGTCTTCGCTCAGAGCGATAGAATTGGAGTGCGATGCCATGCTCAAGGGGACTCGTGTAGATGGTATCTACACTGCCGACCCAGAGAAAGACCCAACCGCCACGAAGTTCGACGAAATCACCTATCAGGAGATTCTCCGCCGCAACCTCAAGGTGATGGATATCACGGCTACCGCCATGTGCATGGAAAATAACCAGCCTATAGTGGTCTTCGACATGGATACCCCAGGCAATCTCACCAAGCTCCTTATTGAAGGCAAAGAGATCGGAACTAGAGTAGTGCTAGAATAAGCAATACATCAATAATAAAGCATAGGCTACTTGGGGGCGCAACCTAAGTAGCCTATATTCATTTCAGTTCCTCTCTTTGTGCAACGCCCTCAAATTTGTATCTTTGTAATTGGACTATAGATAGTTTATAACATGGATTGGATAAGTATTCTAGTGATAGCAGTGCTCGCTGTGGTAGTGATCTACGGGGCGAAACGCCTGCGCAAGATAAGGGAAGACAATGGCGGAGAGGTACCAGAGATAAAGGAGTGCGCCCCAGGGCACAGCTGTAGCGGATGTTGTGGTGGCACCAGTTGCTTCAATGCTAAGGACAAGGAGCGCCCCCTATTGGTCTACTTTGAGGATCAGGAATTGGACCGTTTTCGCAGAAGAAGCGGAGAGGACTATACCGAGACGGAACTAGCAGAGTGGAGCGAGGTACTGCATACGTTGAGTCCCAATGAGCTAGCACCTTGGAAGCAGAGCATCACCCTAAGACGACTGCCAATGCCCAAGGAGATCAGAGACGAACTAGAGCAGCAGCTTGCTGCACAAGCATAAGCATAAGCCCAATAGGATATGTCACTCTTTAGCTACGACTTCTTTACCCAGTCGGCAATAGCTGTGCTACTCACAGGGCTCATCACAGGGATTATAGGTAGCTTCATTGTAGTTCGCCGAATGGTATTTGTATCAGGAGGCATTACCCACAGCTCCTTTGCAGGGCTAGGGTTAGGCTTCTTTATGGGGCACAATCCCCTTTTCTATGCCATTGGTGCCGCTGTCCTTAGTGCATTAGGAGTAGAGTGGTTAAGCCAAAAAGGGAAGGTACGAGAGGACTCCGCTATCGCAGCCATTTGGTCACTAGGCATGGCGCTTGGCATTCTTTTCGTATTCCTTACCCCAGGTTATACCCCTAGTCTTACAGGATTCCTCTTTGGCAATATCCTTTTGGTAACGCCTATGGAGCTTTGGGGGCTTGTCGGTTACTCATTGCTGACGATCCTACTAGTAGCACGGTACTACCGTCCCCTACTCTATATCTCGTTCGACCCAGAGTTTATGCAAGTAAGAGGGCTCAGGCGAAGCCTATACCAGTATGCTATGATTATCTGGATAAGTATCGGTATTGTGCTTAGTATTAGAGTAATGGGGGTAATGATGCTCATGAGTATGCTCACGCTCCCGCAGATGACGATGAGCCAATTTACCTCCAGTCTCAAGCATCTGATTATTGGGAGCTCGCTCCTCAGTATATTCACAGTGCTAACCGCCCTCTTCGGGAGCTATTACTTCAACCTCCCCACTGGCGTGCTCTCAGTACTGCTCCTCTCGGTAGTATTTCTCGTGACAAAAGGGGGTGTCGCTTTGAAAAGCAAATAAATGTACCGCCTGCTCCCGTTCCTGGCTATTATCCTGCTGCTCCCAGGTTGTCAGTTGTTACAACAAGCTAAAGGCATTAATCAGCGACACTATGCCGCTGGGGAACTGCAGCGAATCACTCAAGAATTACAGGCACAGGAACCGAGCTTCGAAGTCCCCTCTACTTTATACCTTACAGATGATTATGGCAAGTACACTGAGGAGCTAGAGAAGCTACTCAACATCACCACTACCTCGCAACCAATGGGGGCCAAGATAGCGCTACTTATGGGCAATGGGGAAGCATTATTGCATAAAACATCTGACACCATACTCCTTGCTAATGCTCATCTATTGATGGGAAATATAGTGGAGGCGGATCGGCTTATGGGGTTATCTGCGACTAGAGATCTAGCCACCGAGGCGATCATCCATATACGACAAGAAAGGATGGATGAGGGCATCGCTCTATTGGAGCAATTGATAAGGCAGAGTGCCCATGCGGATGTGCAGCTCCGAGCAGCAAGACTCATGAGCTTACTGGGCAAGGGTGGCTGGGATTACTTGATGAAGCATAGCCCTTCGGAATGGGAACGATTTATGGCAGCAACACGTTTGGGCAACCGCACGGCTAGTACCCCTAGGGAAGTCGCCTATGTAAGCTACGTTTCAGCGATGGAGCAACCAGATAGTCTGCGAACGAAAAAGGCTACACAGCTGCTCCTTGCTCAACCCACAGCCCCATGGCGACAGTATGCACTACTACAGCTTATCCCTCATATTATAGCGGAGAAGCTGTGGGTAGAACTCTATAGGGTAGCAAAAGAGCTACCGGAAATGGCGAAAAGCTACCCTATCTACTACCAAGTCTTAGAGTTTGAAAAGGAGGTTGAGCTCTTAGCGCGCTACGAAGCACCCGAGACACCAACCCAAAACACAATGCCTATAGCACCGAGAGAAGGGAGCTTCCGTGCGGTATGGGGCAATGTCACCAATGTAGACAATTGGGTGATGGAGCGCTCCGACCGTCTCTCTACCCCTACCCTCACAGTACGTCCTACAGCAGAGCAGTATCGGCACATCTACCAACCCATCTCCCGTACCCTCCAATCCTTCCCCCCTTCCCCCTAACACCCACACTAATCCCAAATAAGGGGTTACATACATTCTACTATATTCACGAATATATTACTATTTCTTCTCTTACTACCCAAAATCTTAATCCTACCTACTATGTACTACTCGCAAAACTTCAGTCTTCGCACGCGGTTATCTTGTTGTATACAATAGGGATAATGCGAATACTGCGCATTTCTGACAACTATATTTGGAGGAAGTATAAAAAATATGTATCTTTGCACACGTAAGCAATAGCCATGGTTCGTTGGCCGAGTGGTTAGGCAACGGTCTGCAAAACCGTGTACGGCGGTTCGATTCCGCCACGAACCTCTAGTTTTTCATAATATTTTAAGGTTTATTGTCGTTACCCCGAGTCGTGAGACTTGGGGTAATTTTTTGTACCTTTGGGTATTGTAACGACTTAGATAGAGTATATTATGATAGAATATATCCGTGGACGTGTAGTAGAGCGCACTCCTACTTCGGCAGTACTAGAGGTAGGGGGCATTGGCTATCTACTGGCTATCTCTCTTAACACCTACAACCAAATAAAGGTGGATGAGGAAGTGAAACTACTTGTACACGAAGTGCTTCGAGAGGATACACACGATCTATTCGGCTTCGCTGAGGAGCCCGAGCGCCGACTATTCCGACTGCTCATCACGGTAAATGGTATCGGTCCCGCAATGGGGAGACTGGCGCTCTCTAGTTTTACACCCTCGGAGCTCACCCGACTGATAAGGGAAGGCAATGAAGCTGGACTGAAAGGTATCAAGGGCGTAGGTGCG
The DNA here is from genome assembly GCF_018206105.1 of Porphyromonas levii. NCBI lineage: Bacteria > Pseudomonadati > Bacteroidota > Bacteroidia > Bacteroidales > Porphyromonadaceae > Porphyromonas > Porphyromonas levii. The sequence goes on along the minus strand of NZ_JADRGN010000003.1, from coordinate 32,756 downwards.
CGTACGGCTCAGAGAATCATTGTAGAGCTAAGGGATAAGATAGAAGAGGCAATGGGGGAATATGCCGTAGGTGGCTCTTCTGTAGAAGCTAGTACTTCGCCTGAGCATAAGTCTACTTATGAAGAGGCGGAGAAAGCCTTTGTTGCTCTAGGTTATCCCGCCACAGCAGCTAAGAAGGTAGTGGCAAAGCTAGCTAAGGCTGACCCAGACATGAGTATCAATGATATGATTAGAAAGGGGCTCCAACTACTGTAGCGTGATATGTGATGCGCTGGAGATACGTAGTACTATTGCTCTTGCTCTCCTCGCTATCGGGGAGCGCTGCAGTATGGCAACCCGATTCGGTCGCCTACAATGCGCAAGGAGGGTACTACCTACTCTATGGCAGGGACAGTGTTGGGGCTTGGCAATTGAGACAATTACTGCGCCCTTCGGAATACTACCAACTCCGAGCTGAGCAGCTGACCGCCAGCCGCTTCTACCAACTAGGAAAGCCAACTAAGGCGGTACCCCTCAAGCCGAGACCTCAACTCGGACTCAAAGCCAACGGCTACCTCACCCTCAACGTCAATAACACAACCATAGAAGAGGATAATCCCTTACTGCCCCTTGGGCTACGGCGGAGGAGCCATATTGAAATACGCCCGGAGATGAATATACATCTCCAAGGCAGCTATGGAGATCGCCTGAAGCTCGATATGAGCTACGACACCTCTACAGCACTAACCAATAGACGAAGTAGGGTGCGGCTAAGGTATGAGGGCGAGCAGTTCGACTTTATCCAAAAGCTAGAAGCGGGAAATATCCGAATGGATAGCCGTAATCCTTTGATTGATACAGGGCAGGAGCTATTTGGACTAAGGGGAGATTTCTTATTAGGAGCGGTATCGCTGCAAGTGGTCGCTAGTCGTCAGCACTCCGAAGAGCGCAAGATAGTTGTCCAAGGAGGACGACAGCTGCGACAGACAGAGCTAAGAGGAAGCGAATACGATGTAGCTCAGCACTTCTTCCTTTCTGAGTTTTTTGCCAATAGATATAGCGAGGCACTAAAGGATATCCCCCTCGTCTCTAGCGACGTATTTGTAGAGCGCGTAGAGGTATGGATAACAACGCCCCGACAAGTTCAGGCAATGCCCAATGTAGAGCCCGTAAAGGCCTTTATGGGCGCATCATTGACTTCCGACCCGCCAAAGAGCGATATGCTCGTAGGGGAAGGGATAACACTATCTGCGGCACAGAGATTGCCCGCTTCGGCCTATACATTGCATCCAACCCTAGGTTTCATATCGCTCCATGCGCCTCTAGGAGAAGGGCAGGTATTGGCAGTAGCCTATAGTTATCGCTACAGGGGTGCAAGGTATCAGGTGGGGGATATCACGGCAGCTGAAGGAGACAGAAAGGTCGCGCTCCTCTCCGAACAAGACCGCTCTCCTCAGTCTAAGCTTTGGCCCCTGATGATGAAGAACGGTTACTCTCTATCGGGTGTAAGGCAAGACGTTAGGCCCGAGGATTTAAGGATAGAGCTAGTCTACAAAGACCCACGAAGTGGTATAGAACGACCAATCATAGACAGAGGGAGCGATGCTGGGCGCAGTTGGTTAGAGCTATTTGGCTGGGATAAAACCGATACATCAGGGAGGAGTGGTAGCCCTGATGGACTTTTTGACTTGGTAGATGGGGTCACCTACCAAAGGAGTACCGGTACGCTATTTCTCCCCTTTCGTGAGCCAATGGTAGAGGTCCCCAAGGGGGACTATCCTATCTTCGAGAGTCTTTACCGCAAGAGTCGGAGGGAAGCAGCAGAGGAGAGGGACAAAGACCTTTTCAGGATAAGAGCGGAGGTCAGTGGTGTCGCTACTCAGATTATCCAACTAGGGCATAATGGAGTGCAACCAGGTAGTGTGCGGGTGCAGGCTGGCACGAGACAGCTCACTGAAGGCGTAGACTATCGAATAGATTATACTGGCGGCACACTCTCCCTTACCACCAATAGCACGGAACGCATAGAGATTACTATCCAAGAGCGCGAACGGGTTAGGAGGAAGGAAAAGTCGCTTGTGGGGGCGGAGATCAACTGGTCGCCAATAAATGGACTCAACGTAGGCGGCACGCTCCTCAGCTACAGGGAGGATAGCCGCAGGCAAAGAATCCGATGGGGGGAAGAGGCTCTACGCAATCGTATGTGGGGTATTCATGCAAGCTACATAGGGGAGAGCAAAAGGGCAACAGCTTGGCTCAATCAATGGAGTGGGCTAGAGCTGCGTGAACCCATGCGGCTATCGGCTCAGGCATCTTATGCCGAGCTAAGTAGCAATTATAATACCCCGAAAGGCGGGAGTGATAAAATCGTTGTCGAGGATTTCGAGCAAGGTAATAGGTTTATAGACCTTACCTACCCTCTAGCTTGGCAATTGGGCAACCTTCCTAAGCCAGAGATGAGAGCACAGATGGCGTGGTTCGCTGTGGAGCCAACCCTTGTGCGTGACGGAGCAGAGCGCCAGCCTCAGCACCTAAGACAGGATGAAGCGCAGAGAAAACACCCTCTCGTGAGAGAGGTGAAGCAAGAGGAGTTCTTCCCAAAAAGGGATGCATCGCCAATGATCATGCAAAGCGTGCCGATGCTGAACCTCTCTTTCTATCCTCAGGAGCGAGGACCATACAATCCTGAGGCCGTACAGTTACCGTCGCAGATGTGGGGCAGCATGAGCTTCCCTCTACCTACTACCGACCTGCAGAGCCAGAGGTATAGCTACATAGAAGTATGGCTACTAGATCCGTTTACCCTTGATCCTGACGCCCCAGAAGGCATGCTGTACCTCGACCTCGGTAGATTTGCCGATCGCATTCTGCCTGATAAAGGGATTTACTATGAGGGCGCAGAGGATAAGATAGACACCCAATGGGGAAGGCGAGCCGCTACGCTGCCACAGATGTACGGCTTCGATAGCACTGGCAAATTACCTATAGAAAGACAAGATATAGGGCTAGATGGTCTTTCCTCTGTGGAGGAGCGACAGCACCCTCGTTACTCCGCTTTCGCCAATCAGCCTGACCCAGCTCGCGACGATTACCATTTCTATCTCGGAGAGGATTGGGATATCCAGCAGGAACCTATACTCGGACGCTACAAGTACATCAATGGGCTAGAGGGCAACTCGCTCCCCCGGGTTGTACAAGGTGCCCAAAGCGCACGCACCTTTCTCCCTGATACAGAGGATCTGAATAGAGATCTAATAGAGGAAGAAGAGCAAGGCTACCTCCGCTATCTACTACCTCTAACCCGCTCTGGGCTAGAGTCCAAAATGATTATAGGCGAGAAACGACTTAGCGAAAGGGAAAGGTGGATTAAACTGAGAATCCCTCTCGCCGAGCCTACAGAGGTAATCGGCAGCGGGGTTTCGCTACAAGACGTAAGGGCACTGAGGCTATCGCTAAAAGGCTTCAGCCGTGAAGCCCAGCTCCGACTCGCTCAGTTCAGACTTGTCTCTACCGCTTGGGCAGAGTACCAAAGTAGCATCGAGCCCAGTGATCATCGCACTGCAACTGTTTCAGTAGGGCAACTATCACTAGAGGAAGATGGAGACCGACAACCCATGCCCTACCTCTCTCCTCCGCAGGTAATCCGCGAACGCTTCGACATGAAATGGGCTATGCAGGCGGAGGATGAGCAAGCGCTTTCCATGGAGGTTACCCACCTAGAACCGGGGCAACCCATAGCGCTCTACAAAGAGCTCGCGCTCGACCTCCGCCACTACCGACAGCTAGAGCTATGGAGCCACCTAGAGTCCTTGCAAGGGGTCGCTCCAGGAGAACTAGAACTATTCGTTAGGCTTGGGCAAGACTTCACACACAACTTCTATGAATATCGGCTACCACTTGAGCCCTCTCCGCTTATCGACTATGGCAGTATGGACGAAGAGCAGGTGCGGGGAGAGCTCTGGCGCAATGCCAATAGGGTAGACCTACAGCTCGAACTATTGCCACAACTCAAGCAAGAAAGGGATAGAACAGGTGCCGATACTAATCAACCATTCACCCTACCCTACAGTGCACGCCCCGATGCGACACTAGCTATCCAAGGGTTCCCTACCCTCGGAGAGATCTCCTCAGTACTCATAGGTATTCGGAATAAAGGTCAGCGCACCGTAGAGGCTACGGTATGGGTCAACGAACTCTCTGTAAGTGGAGCCAGAGCCATGGGAGGGAAAGCGGCTCAGGGGAGCCTACAAGCCTCTGTGGGAGAGCTAGCGAACCTCTATCTAGATGGTCAATACCGAAGTGCTGGCTTCGGGAGTATCACCAGCGATGCCCGCCATGGGCAGTTGGAAGACCACCGCTCCCTAGCTCTTCAGACCCAACTACAGTTAGGGCTACTCTTCCCCAAGGAGTGGCACCTTCGGGCACCCCTTCGTTACAGCTATAATACACTCCGAACCACACCATACTACGACCCATTCCAAAATGACCTCCTCAATAACGGCCAAGGGGGCTCCTACCAGAAACGACAGTTATTAGAACTGTCGGAGCTTCGGGTACTGCCTACTCAGTCTAAGCATAATGCTTGGAGCTTAGACAATCTACTACTGCGCTATAGAGTGGAGCACCACACAGGGTATGCTCCAGATATCCAAAGCTTGGTTAAGCGAGAAGCGGAGAGCGAACTGAGCTACAGCTATGAGTCGTCCCCTCAGAGTTACATCCGTCTGAATAGTCTTTGGCACCGCATCTATCACTACCAAAAGTACCTATCACACGATACACCTCTCAGCACATTGCAGAGCCGTTGGGACTGGGTACGTGGTCTACAGATACGACAAAGCTACCAAGGGCTTACCCTCTCCCTCCAAAGCACTACACAAGCGCTCATAAGGGAGCCTTTCGAGGAGCAACATCGCCAGACCAAAGCCACCCAATTCCAGTGGCTGACTCACGAGATACTTCGCGACATCTTTGCCCTCGGCGAGACCCAAAGCTACCGCGGGCAGTTAGAGCTCAGCTACCGCCTGCCAGCCTTTGAGCGAGAGTGGCTCAAGCCCCTACAGGGTACTGCCACTTGGCGCAGTAACTATCAGTGGCAGCTTGGAGCCACCTACTCCGATCGAAAACTCGGTAATAGGGCAGAGAATAGTAGCTATCTCGACCTTCTCCTCCGCTATCAGCCCGTAGCGATCCACTTCCGGCGTACAGCTGGCAGCAGTATATCAGGGCTCCTCTCAGGCGCTGGCAAAGCCTTCGGTCTCGCTCTATTCGAGAAGCGTTTAGTGCCTGGCTTGCCCTTCATGCTGGCAATAGATAGCCCCAACGGCACCTTTCAAAAAGCACAAGAGCGAGGTTGGCTCACCCAAGAGGCAGGCAGTACTCAACCCCTCACGACCTTCTGGCGCAACGAGCTAGATATTGTCCTCACCCTCCACCCAGTCAAGGGCATGGAGCTACTCCTATCCTACCAAAACAAACACCAGCGCCATACTTCCCTCACCCCCTACCAGCCAGAGCTTCCACCCATACTCCGGGGCTCTATTCGCTACAGCACTATAGCCTTCCTTAGGAAAGACCCCCTAGCATCTATCGACAAAGGGAAGGTTCCTAGCCTCCTCAATACACTCCCCAACTGGCAAATCACCTATGAAATAGGGCACCTCAGCGACTGGCTCCAGAGCCACCTCTCCAGTCTAAGGCTGAGCCATGCCTATCGCTCTACTCTAGAAGTCCCCACCTACTACATAGAACCCAGCCATGTAGACCTACAAAGCATCGTGATCAACGAAGATCTAAGTCCGCTCATAGGGCTAGAGCTACGCACCAAACAGGGTATTACGCTCGAGGAGCGGTACAACCGCCGTCGCATGCTTACCCTCCTCACAACAGCGCAAAGGATGCTCTACCAAACAGATCAAGAACTCTTTACTCGGCTAAGCTACCGTCTTACCTTCGCTCCTATCTTCCAAAGCAAGATAGCACTCCTACGCTCTAGTGAGCAAAGCCTTCAGCTCCAGCTGCACCACACCTATACCCACACCCTACTCCACCAAAACAATACTGCCCTACAGGGGCTCAAGGGGCACACCCTACAGTTCTCTGCCGAATACGGGCTATCAAGTGCTATCAGCGTAAGAGCCTTTTTCGAAAGGCAACAGCGCACCCCCCTTGTCTCCAATTACACCTTCCCTTACCGCCGAACCACATACGGCGTACTCCTAAGGCTACAATTGCAGCCCTAGGAGTACGCTGTATGGTTATTGCCCCATTTAGTAGGGGCATTACCCTTTTTACTTAGCCAATCTCATTCCTCGGGCAATCACACCCGAACCGTGGCATATCTTATGCTCCACATCGTAGATTGTGCAGAACTGACCAGGAGCGATGCCCTGTATGAGTTCCTCTGAGAAGAGCGTGTATATACCCCCTTCATGGCGCAGTACACCACGGGTAAAATCGGGCGTATGGCGCACCTTAAAAGTCACCTCCTGCTCATTCCCCTCCATTGAGTTCTCAGTAATGAAGTGCATCTCGGGCATCTCCACCACATTACCATACTGAGTCTCCACATCGTAGCCGCGGCTCACAAATAAGGTATTGCTCTCTATATCCTTCCGAATCACGAACCAAGGGCCACCCGATAGCCCCAGTCCCTTGCGCTGACCTATCGTGTGGAACCAATAGCCCCTATGCTCACCCACTACCCTACCCGTCTCTAGCTCTACAATAGCGCCAGGCTGAGTGCCAAGATACTTTTCTATAAACTGGTTGTAGTCTACCTTCCCTAGGAAACAAATCCCTTGACTATCCTTGCGCTTAGCGGTCACAAGATGCTCCATAGAGGCGATACGCCGAACCTCGCTCTTAGGGAGTTCCCCAAGAGGAAAATGCGCCTTGACCAGCTGAGGATAGGTAATCTGTGCAAGGAAGTCGGTCTGGTCTTTCAGCGCATCTACAGCGGTAGCTAAGTAGTGCTTATCCCCTACGATGCGCTTGCTGGCATAGTGCCCAGTGGCTATCTGGTCGTAGTCACGCCCAGCATACTCATTGAAATACCCAAACTTGATGATGCGGTTACATAGCATATCGGGATGGGGCGTACGCCCTGCCCTTACCGTATCTATGATATACTGTACCACATAGTCCCAGTACTCACGGTGTAGGTTGATTACCTCCAGAGGACGTCCATAATGGCGAGCCAACCAGCGCACCATCTCCATATCCTCTTCGCTCGGACAGTCTTCAAACCCCTCTTCGTCCGCTCCTATGTAAATGTAGAAGAGGTCGGGCTCCTCGCCCCGCTCCATCATCAGATGGAGCGCAACGGAGCTATCGACACCGCCAGAGAGGAGTAGTGCTCTTTTCATCTCGCTTACGAAACCTTGCTGCCTGGCTTCACCTCCTTGCTCGTAGTGAGCACAGAGAGCGAACCATCGCCCTCCATCACAGAGAGAATCATCCCTTGGCTCACGATACCACGCATCTTACGAGGCGCGAGGTTTGCCACAAATATCACCTGACGCTCCACAAGCGCTTCTGGCTCATAGTGCTTGGCAAGTCCTGAAATAATCGTACGCTCTCCAAAGCCATCATCCAGCGTAAATTGGAGTAGCTTATCTGTCTTAGGTACCTTAGTACACGCCTTAACTGTAGCCACCCTGAGGTCTATCTTCTCGAAGTCCTCAAAAGGAATCTCCTGAGCAATAGGCATAGGCTTGGCTGCCTTGAGTGCTGCCTCCGCATTGGACTTCTTAATGGCTTCTAGTCTATCCAGCTGAGCTTGGATGACCTCATCCTCTATCTTCTCAAATAGCAATACAGGCTGCTCTAGTTGTTGCCCTGTAGCCAAGAGGTCTGCTCTACCAATACGCTCCCAAGTAACCTCGCCCTCCAGCTGAAGCATAGTACGGAGCTTGCTCATAGAGAATGGCAAGAATGGCTCCATCAAGAGCGATAGATTGGCACTTATCTGTAGTGCGATATTGAGGATAGTACCCACACGCTCTAGATCAGTCTTGGCGAGCTTCCAAGGCTCAGTATCGGCAAGATACTTATTACCCAAGCGAGCCAAGTCCATTGCCCTACGCTGAGCATCACGGATATGGAACTCCTCTAGAAGGCGCTGCACATCGTTACGAATCACAGCTATCTCATCGAGCGTCGCCTGATCGTCCCCCACAAGCCCTGCTATCGCTGGCACCTTGCCCTCGAAGTACTTATGAGTGAGTACAAGAGCTCGATTGATAAAGTTGCCTAGTACTGCTACTAACTCGTTATTATTACGGGCTTGGAAATCGCCCCAAGTAAAGTCATTATCCTTGGTCTCTGGCGCATTTGCGGTGAGCACATAGCGTAGTACATCCTGCTTCCCGGGGAAATCCTTGAGGTACTCATGTAGCCAAACCGCCCAGTTGCGACTGGTAGAAATCTTATCGCCCTCGAGGTTGAGGAACTCATTACTTGGCACATTATCAGGAAGGATATAGCTACCCTCAGCATGTAGCATAGATGGGAAGACGATGCAGTGGAATACAATATTATCCTTACCGATAAAGTGGATAAGGCGGGTCTCCTTATCTTTCCACCAAGTCTCCCATGTCTCTGGTAAAGCCTCACGAGTATTGGAGATATAGCCAATAGGCGCATCAAACCATACATAAAGTACCTTCCCCTCAGCACCCTCAGCAGGCACAGGAATACCCCAGTCTAGGTCACGAGTAACTGCTCTAGGTTGCAAGCCTAGGTCGAGCCAGCTCTTGCACTGACCATATACATTGGGGCGCCATTCCTTGTGCCCCTCTAGGATCCACTCCCTCAACCAGCTTTCGTACGTCCCAAGAGGGAGATACCAGTGCTTAGTTTTCCTCATAACAAGGGGGGAACCACTAATCGCAGACTTAGGATTGATAAGATCGGTAGCATTGAGTGACGAACCACACTTCTCGCACTGATCACCGTAGGCATTTTCATTACCACAGATAGGACAAGTACCAGTAATATAACGGTCAGCGAGGAATTGCCCTGCCTCTTCATCATAATACTGCTCCGTCTCTTGCTCTATAAACTTACCCTCCTCATTGAGCTTACGGAAGAAGTCGCTCGCAGTCTCCCTGTGCATCTTGCTAGAGGTACGAGAGTAGACATCAAAGGCAATACCGAACTCTTCGAACGACTCCTTGATTAGCGTGTGATACCTATCCACAATATCCTGAGGGGTCACCCCCTCTTTCATAGCCTTGATAGTAATAGGCACCCCATGCTCATCCGAGCCACCCACAAAAAATACCTCCTCGCCCCTTTGCCTAAGGTAGCGCACGTATATATCGGCAGGTACATATACACCCGCTAAGTGACCGATATGCACAGGGCCATTGGCGTAGGGCAATGCCGTAGTCACCAAAGTCCGCTTAAATCCTTCCTTACTCATAATAAGTATATCATCTTGAAATTATTTCCTAGCTGCAAATTTACTAAAAACATTGTACAGCTATACACGCCAATGCCACCATGGCAGTAGTGGGATCCCGCAAAGGGATAGGGGAGGAAAGGGAGCTAGGTAAAAACCATAAAACTGAGCCTATTCTGAACGCTCTCCCTTCAAGCATACTCGCAACACAAATAGCACGTAACCACATCCTAAGCGGTTCATAGACATGCAGGAAACCTTACTGCACAACACGAGATAGAGCAACCACCAAAATCCGCTCAGGGGAGCACTTGTCTTGGCTCGCGAAAGCACCCAAATTTATTCCTAGGAATAAATTTATTTTTCTCTAGGAATAAAAATATTTATCTGTACAAATAAATTTATTTATTCCTAGGAATAAATTTCGCTACTCTGGCGAGCCATATGATGTGCGCTAGCTACTAGCATTTGGGTGTATACTATGTGGCATGTAGCAGACCCAAGCTAGGTAACACTCATTTTAACGATTGCTATAGGAATGGGAGTACACAATGAAAGGATCAGAGTGCAAAAATACCTAATAGTAGGTAGAAAATTCCGGTTAAATACCCTAAATGTTGTGATCATTCGAGGCATCCTATTTGGGTACCTTTGTGCTCGATAAATCATAGACTTTTGGCTCGAGATGTGTGTAGTGCCGATTACCACGCGTGTGGTATACTTGAGCGAAGGGTTTAGGTTACTCATTTAAGATTTCAAAACAATAAGCGCTGAGGACTAAGGTTTTCGGACCTACTACAATGAAACGATTGCAGTTATTACTCTCCCTATGTGCTGTGGCTATGGTGCCACACACTCTTCTAGCCCAACACAAGACAGAGGCTGAGCCCGACACCACTTATATGCTCAAAGACTTTGTCGTGGTATCACGACCTCTTCTGGGCAGTAAGTTCCAAGCACGTCATCGCACAGGTTCTGCCTACTTCTTATCTCCAAGAGAGATACAGAAACTGGGCTACACCGATGTGATACGTATGCTACGCTCCGTCCCCGGGGTAAATATGTATGAGGAGGATGGCTATGGCCTTCGCCCTAATATTAGTCTGCGTGGTACCACAGCAGAGCGAAGCGAGCGTGTCTCTATCATGGAGGATGGTGTCCTGGCAGCCCCAGCGCCCTACTCTTCGCCTGCCGCCTATTACTTCCCTAATGCAGCGCGTATGCACGCAGTAGAAGTGCTCAAGGGTAGTAGCCAAGTGCAGTATGGTCCTTTCACTACTGGTGGGGCTATCAATATGGTCTCTACCCCTATCCCTCAGAGTTTTGGGGGAAAGGTATCGCTATCCTATGGTAGTAATAATACGCTGAAGGGTCATGTAAATATGGGTAATCGCTCTACCCACTTCGGGTATCTTGTAGAATACCTAAGGCACCAATCGGATGGCTATCGACAGTTTGCCAATGGCAACAAACTCGGATTTCACCGCAATGATGTGCTCGCCAAGCTACTCTTTAATACCGATAGAGATTCTGAGGGAATCCAACATGCACTCGAACTAAAGTGGGGGTATGCCGACGAGTACTCGCATGAGAGCTACGTGGGTCTTACAGAGTCCGACTTTGGTCTCACCCCCTATCTCCGCTATCCTGGCTCTAGGATGGATAATATGAAGTCGAGATACACACAGTCGGTAGCCACCTATCTACTGGAGTTTACGCCTAATCTCAAGGTCACCACACAAGCTTATTACAATACTTTTCACCGTAATTGGTACAAGCTCAATGACGTGCGTGTAGGTGCTTCCAAGGGCGAGAAGCGAGGTATAGACGCTGTCCTTGCCGACCCTGAGACCAATGCCCTCTACTATGATATCCTATCAGGTAGAAGGGATTATGAGGGTGAAGCACTAATGGCACGTGCCAATAATAGGGGCTATAAGTCGAGAGGTATACAGACCCGTGTAGAGTACAACTTTAGTCTGGGGAGTGTATACAACAACCTAGAGGGTGCGGTACGCTTGCATGCCGATGAGGAGGATAGGTTTCAGTGGGATGATGGTTACGCTATCAAGGGCGGAGAGGTATCGTTATTTTATCCAGGGATACCTGGCACCCAGGCCAATAGAGTGACCTCAGCCCGAGCTATTGCAGCCTATATCCTCAATAAAGTAAGATGGGAAAAGCTAACCGTAACAGCCGGTTTGCGATACGAGGATGTGGCGCTACTCAAGAAAGACTATACCTCTGCCGACCTTCGCCGTACAGGAGGGGTACGTATCGAGACCCGCAATAGTGCAAAAGCAATTATCCCAAGCCTTGGTGTGAGCTACGATCCCCTGAAGTGGCTCTCCCTATTTTCAGGCGTGCACAAGGGCTTTGCGCCTCCTAGTGCTGTCCTCTACCAGAAGCCTGAGAGTAGTGTCAATATAGAGGTGGGCACTCGTCTCAATACATCGCTCATAAAGGCCGAGGTTATTGGTTTCTACAATGATTATAGCAATATGTTAGGAAGCGACCTATCGGCCGCCGGTGGACAAGGTACGCTCGAACAGTTTAATGTAGGCGCTGCGGTGGTCAAGGGGGTAGAGGTATTAGTTCAAGCTCAATTGATTGGCGAGCGTCACGATCTCCGACTTCCCCTGCAGTTCTCCTACACCTACACTGATACCGAGATGAAAAATGAGTTTGAGAGTAGCTCTTGGGGAAGCGTGCACGTGGGCGATGAGATACCCTATATCTATAAGCATGCTCTGAATGTGCAGCTAGGAGCGGAGTACAAGCGTGTGGATGCCACTGTAAGCATGCGCTACAATAGCGATATGCGCACGACCCCTGGGCAAGGTGCCATAGCGCACACGGAGTGTGTGCCAGCGCATACTATTATTGATGCCTCTCTCAACTGGCGCCCTACCGATAAACTTACAATTTCTCTGAATGCCATCAACCTTGCCAATAAGGTGTATATCACCTCGCGTCACCCCTCGGGCGTACGTGCAGGTCATCCACGAGGTATTTTCGGAGGGTTCACATACCATTTTTGATAGTATCACAGCCGCAAAAGTATAGAATATGAATAGCTACAAAATGATAGGGAAACTGCTTGCCCTTACAGTCATCATAATGGTCGGGATACTTCCCTCCCTAGCTCAGCAACCGATGAAGGTAAGGGGCGTAGTGTACACGACTGATAAAGCTCCTTTGCCTGGGGCTACAGTAAAGGTGACTAAGGAGCGAGGAGCAGTGACGAATGCGAAGGGGGAGTTCGAGATAATAGCTCAGAAGGGTGAAGTGCTCGAGGTGAGCTTTGTGGGTATGATTACTCAGAAGGTAAGGATAGCTTCTCAGCACATGACCATAATACTCGAGGAGAATACCACCGTGATAGACGAAGTGGTGGTTACGGGGTATCAGAAGATTAAAAATAGAGTGTATACCGGTGCTGCTACTTCTGTAAAACTACAGGATATTAAGCTCGAAGGTGTGAGCGATGTCTCGCGTATGCTGGAGGGGCGTGTGGCAGGGCTTTCTATACAGAATATCTCGGGGTCGTTTGGCTCCGCACCACGCATTAATATCCGAGGTGGAGCCTCTATTATGGGTAACGTGCAACCTTTGTGGGTAATCGATGGTGCGGTATATGAGGACTTAGTATCGCTTACACTAGATCAATTGGCTTCGGGTGATGCTGTGACGCTGATTAGTTCGGCGGTCGCTGGTCTCAATCCCTCCGATATAGAGGATATACAGGTGCTTAAGGACGCTTCAGCGACCTCTATCTATGGAGCCCGTGCACTCAATGGCGTGCTGGTCATTACCACCAAGTCGGGTAGGCGCAATACGCCCAACAGAGTCTCCTATACCTATGAGCTGAGTACTAGGATGATGCCCAAGTACGCACAGTTTGACCTCCTCAATTCCCAAGAGACCATGTCGGTGTATATGGAGATGGAGAAGAAGGGCTACTTTGGCTTTAGTGACGCTCTCTATGGTAGGCGTAGTGGGGTGTACTATCAGATGTACAAGGCACTGAGTACGATTAATCCCGAGACAGGTACCTTCTATTTGCCGAATACGGAGGAGGCGAAGCTGGCATTCTTAAAGGAGCGCGAGTATGCCAATACCGATTGGTTTAGGGAACTATTCACCTACCGTCCTATCCACAGCCATACCGTGAGCTTTACCTCGGGCGGTGAGCACTCTTCGACCTATGCTTCGGTAGGGTTCTATAACGATAAAGGGTGGACGCGTGCCGATGGTGTGCGCAGGCTTACTGCCCACCTCAAGAATGTATTTCACTGGGGTGATAAGGTCAAGACAACCCTATCGGCACAGGGTAATATGCGCCATCAGAAAGCACCAGGCACGATTACACAAAGGAAGAACGTGGTAATAGGAGCCTTTGAGCGAGATTTCGATATCAACCCCTTCTCCTATGCGGTGGGTACGAGCCGCACACTTTCGCCACGCAATGCCGATGGTTCACTAGCCTACTATCGTAATAATTGGGCGCCATTTAATATCCTCAATGAGTACGACAATAATTATATGCAGACAGATGTCTTGGACTTCAAGGTACAGGGTGAGGTGGAATATACCGTAATGCCCGAACTTAAGCTGACTGCCCTAGGGGTGGTGCGACAGGCGAATACTAGTACCGCGCACTTCATTAAGGAGCGTTCGAATGTAATACAAGCGTTTCGGGCGAATGAGACGCCCGTGGTGGCGCAGCAAAACATCTACCTCCTGAAGGATAAGGACAATCCTTTACTTCAGCCACAAGTGGCACTGTCACACGGTGGTATCTTTAATAAGGTCGAGACTTCGCTAAAGAGCTACTTGGGGCGCTTTGCTGTAGAGTGGGACAAGCGGTATGGGGCACACGATGTGCGAGCTTTCGCCTTTACCGAGGTGCGCTCTACCGATAGGCGCATCAATCCCTTCCAAGGCTATGGCATACAGTATGACAGAGGGAATCAAATCTTTACCGATGCCCGGATCTTCCAGAAGCTGACCAATGAGGGGGAGAGCTACTTCTCTTTGCTCGATACCTATGAGCGCGGGGTCACATTTTCGGGAAGCGCTACCTATGGGTATCAGAATAAGTATATCTTGAATGCCATCCTCAATTACGAGGGATCAAATACGGCAGGGAAGTCTGCTGTATCACGTTGGCTCCCCACTTGGAATATCGGGGCGAAGTGGAATATAGATAGGGAGGAGTTTATGCAGGACTTCACCGCTATATCAGGGCTAGCACTTAGGGCTAGTTATGGTCTTACTGCTAAGATGAACGAGGAGGCAATCAACTCTACAGCGGTGTATAAAAACTTTGTTACCAATAGGTACAATATTGGCGATAGAGAGAACGCACTTAGGATATTACACTTGGAGAATAGGGATCTCACTTGGGAGAAGATGTATGAGCTAAATATAGGAGCCGACCTTAAGCTCTTCGGAGGACGAATCAATACCACTATCGATGTGTACCAACGCAATTCGTTTGACCTCATCGACCTAGTACGTACTTCGGGTGTAGGTGGGCAATACTACAAGTATGCCAACTTCGGAGACATGCGCACAAGAGGGGTAGAGCTTATGATTCACTCTAAGAATATAGATACTGAGGACTTCTCTTGGTCTACAAGCCTCACGCTTAGTGCTATGGACCAGAAGATAACCCGTTTGCTCAATACCCCGAATACTTTCGATATGGTATCGGGTGCTGGAAGAGGTAATATAGTAGACTTCCCTAGAGGGTCGCTCTTCTCTTTCAACTTCCAAGGACTCAGCCGAGATGGTCTCCCTACTTTTGACTTCGGTCTGTATCCCTCCAATAAGAGCGAGTATGCCCACGTGCATGGGGCTGACTTCCTCGATGCTCAGTACTCTAAGACCTACCTCATCTATCACGGTTCAGTAGAGCCTAGGTATATCGGTGGGCTTTCCAACACCTTGAGGTATAAGAGTTGGGAACTATCGTTCTTCATCACCATGCAGGCAGGGAATAAGATTAGGCTCAATCCGACCTTCGACCCCTCCTTCGCAGATCTCAATGTATTCTCCAAGGGATACTATGACCGTTGGCTCAATCCAGGCGACGAGCTGAAGACCGATGTGCCTACCCTCCCATCTCAAGACCTGATACGACAGATAGGCACCGAGAATATTGAGCGTGCCTATAACACCTACAACTACTCTCAGGTACGAGTGGCAGACGGGAGCTTTGTACGTATGAAGAATATATCCCTCGGATACACGCTCCCTCATAGTATTACCGAACAGCTGAAGCTACAGAGTGCTGGTCTAAGGGTAAATATGACCAATCCTTTCCTTATCTATGCCGATAAGAAGCTGAAGAACCAAGACCCTGAGTATTACCGTTCTGGAGGGGTCTCTCTGCCTACACCACGGCAGCTGACTATGACATTGAATGTTTCTTTCTAATCCCCTGCAACTATGCCGATAAAGAAGATATTTATTCTGCTAATAGTAACTATAGCACTCAGCTCTTGCCAGAAGTTCTTGAGCCAAAGCCCCAATTCATCGCTGGATGTGGATATAGATAGTGAGGAAAAGATAGCTGAGCTACTGGCTGGTGCGTATCCCGATGCTAGCTACTTTGCTTTTCTAGAGGCGCGGACCGATAATGTGAGCGAACGTGTCCATGGGTCGCACACGAGGCTCAATGAGGCGATGTACTTCTGGGAGGACTATGACCACGAAGACTTGGATACTCCGCTCAACTACTGGAATGCCTGCTATAGAGGTATAGCCCAAGCCAATAAAGCGCTTGAACTACTGGCCAAGTACCCCAAGAGCGATAGGGTGAAGGCGCTGTATGGAGAGGCGTTTCTATTGCGCGCCTACCTACACTTCATGCTCGTAAATATATGGTCGGAGCCCTATAGTCCTGGTAAGTCGAAAACGGCACTTGGCATCCCCTATAGTATACAGCCGGAAAAGCACGCTTTGGTCACGTATAACCGTGGTACGGTAGCGGAGGTCTATGCTCACATAGAACAGGATCTAAAGAGAGGTATTTCGCTGGTTAATGATCAGTATTACCAGCACCCAAAGTTCCACTTCAATAAGAAGGCTGCGTACGCCTTTGCTAGTCGCTTCTATCTGATGAAGGGGGAATGGAAGACAGTAGTCGCCTATGCCAATTATGTATTGGGTTACGACCCAGGTCAAGTCTTGAGGAGCTGGAAAGGGTATGCGGAGAAACTCTCTAACGACCGAGGGCGCTTATATAGGCTCTACACCAGTACTGAAGAGCCTGCAAACCTTCTGATGACTGCTACTGAGTCGAGATGGGCTAGGAGTATAGCCACAGATAAATACGGTATAACTACTCACGGGATGAGATATATTTTCGATAAGAAGGGTATAGAGAGCTGTAACAGCGCAAAGAACCTCAATATGTATCAATCATATCTCTTCAGGCATAGTACTGCTCCAATAAGTGACGGACAGTATGTGGCAAAGTTCGATGAACTATCGATCTATGGTCATGAAGGGAGCAAGCCCAGGGGACTATACGTAACCAATGTGCTTCTAACTACCGATGAGGTGATGCTCAATAGGATGGAAGCGTATGCAATGTTAGGGGAATACGAGCGCTCTATAGATGATCTCTTGGTCTACCTCCGCTCAAAGTTTGGGATAGATCTCACCTGTGGGCGGACGGATTATACCTGGACAGATAGTAAGAACTACGATATCTACACCCCCTTCTATGGCATGACCATCAAGCAACTAGCGCTCATCAAGATTATCACGGATTTCCGCCAGAAGGAGTTCGTACATGAGGGCATGAGGTGGTTCGATATTCGTCGTTTCTATATGCCGGTAAAGCGAGACTCCAAGAGTGCACTATACAGACCGCTACTCAAGGAGGATCCCCGAAAGCTCCTACAAATCCCTGTGGAGGCTATTAATAGGGGGTTAGAGCCTAATATTCGATAAATCTTATGAAACAATATAAAGGTATGATGATAAAGAATAAAAGACTATTAGGGCTCATACTCTTGAGTGCTCTACTCTCTATTTCTTGTACTAGGGATAAGCTCTCAGAGGTGAGTGCCGTGGAGCAGAATAAGGTGCTACGAAGCCATACGGATCTAGATCAATGGATTAAAGAGACGCTTACATTACCATATGGTATAGAGGTGGTTTATCACTGGGATCGAAATGCGGCTGAGGTGGGAAGCTACACTTACCCGCCCAAAGAGGATAAGGTAAGGGAAGTATTAGAGACTGCCAAGAGGCTCTGGATAGACCTTTACAGCCAAGACACCTTTGGTGGCAGTAAGTATTTGTTTGGCAAAGCTCCTATTAAGCTCTATCTGTATGGTGGGAAGAATATAGACTTTTATGGCTTTGAACACCTTGCTAATAGGGCTGCTACTGGTACGGAAATGCACCTTTATAACGTAAATGACTTCGATGCCAAAGATGAAACTAAGGTATACGCACTTATGAGGAGCGTACATCATCAGTTCGCACATCGACTCTCTGAGCTTTTTCCTTATGATAGGGATGTATTCTTATCCATTAGCTCTCATAGATACCACTACTCTACTGCCGACTACTTAGCTAAGGTGCAGACGACTATTAAAAACCGAAATGATATTTGGAAGATTAGCAAATATGCAAATAGGTATGGCTGCATCACACTAAATGCTTTGTTATCTGCACCGGATGATTTTGCGGAAATGGTAAGTGTATCACTTTTGCATACGCCTCGAGAGCTTAAGCAAGCTCTTAAGAATGCCAATACACCCCCTCCCGGATATGATGAAGAAGAAAAGCAGAAGGTTATGGAGGAGGCTAAGCAAGCACACAAAGAGCTGGCAGAGAAACTAGAGTTTGTCAGGAACTATTACTCAAAAAACCTAGGAGTTAATCTGGTGCAGATGCAACGCTCTGCCCATAAGCTAATGAAGTTGTATACATCCAAGGAAGAAAAAGAAAAAGAATCATGAGATATAAGATTAACATAGTATCTGTGTGGCTTGGGGCATTTTGCTTACTCGGCTCCTGTACACAGCAGTCTGTATTCATTGAGACACCAGCAGAGCGTAGTGCGAAGAGCATATCGGATCTTAGATCAGAGTTGGTGGAAGCACCCTATGGTTGGAAGGTAACCTATTTCTCCAATACAGACTCTCTGCTGTTTGCCAATCCGTTGGAAAAGTTTACCAAAAAAGATTATTCGCAGGATTATGGTGTAGGAGGTCACTACTTTTGGATGAAGTTCGACCCCGAAGGGCGTGTAGAGATGCGGTCAGATTTTGATAGCAAATCGGCTACAACATCAAGTGTGTGTGCCTATGAGCTTAAGCAAGTCTCAGGTGTGCAACTTAGTTTTACTTCGTATGGGTACCTCCATCAGCTGGTCAACGACCTCTACCAGGCTTCGTCCGACTTTCTTTTCCGATTCAAGGATATAGATGATCGCTTGGTCTTCGAAACCCCTATGTATAGTACGAAATCGAAGACATTTATTCGGTTTGAACGGGTGACTTCGCCTGAGGAAATGACACATGCGGTAGAGAAATCGGTGGAGAATAGAAACTGCTTTGAAGGGATGCGTTATCCTCAGCTAAGAATTCACAAAGGAGATCGAGAATACTTTGGGAGTAACTATATAATTGCACAAGAGAGCAACTTTAAAAAATGGCTTAAGCAAAGTAAGGATCGACGCTATCGTGTATTCATATACAATGCAAGTTTGGTCGATGTGCAAATCGAACTGACTGGCTTAGGTTCAGGCTATACAGGTACAGATCGAGGACTATCATTTCGACCAGGAATTAGGTATAGTAAAAATGAAGTCTTCTGCGACTTTGAGCGTGTGGGCGATCACTTCGTATGCGAATTAGTACGTATGTATCATCCTAAGACTCGTAGTTGGCGGTACGTGAGCAAGCATTTGGCTCCCGATGGAGAACCTACCGGAATGATTGCTGAGATCTATGATAATAAGCGCGATTGATATAATACATACTACTGAAGGTAATGAAAAAGAGAGACGGTATAATACTACGACGATGGCTACTACTAATGATACTAGTACCAACGTTGTATGCCTGTAATAAGCAGTGCGAAGAGGTGGAGCCTGAGGATTATGATACACTTTTCCCTTTTACTGGGATAGAGGCTCCTGAACAGATGAATGGTAATATCGTAGTGCGCCCTTGCGACCCCGATTTGGCACTAGAAGCCTATACTTACCCTGGGGAGGAGGATAATCTATCGGGAGAAGAGTATACAATAACCATGAGTTGCTCTTTCGAAGAGAGTGATAGGGATGGTAGCAGGGCAAAGAAACCTCAATCTAAGTATGTGGTATCATATATCAATGAGCATAAGCAGCTAGTACAAGTCGTATGTGACAAGGGAGAAGACTCCAAGAATAATACTAACGCTCCGAAGATGAAGAATTTTGATGAGTATCGTGTAACCTTCAAGGTGCGTTCGGGTTTCCCTCTATACCTTTCTGTAACTGGTTCAGGTCCACGAAATTCACATGTAGAGGCGAAGATAGAGGCTGTCTCTAAAGATGAAGTGGTGGAAGTATTGCCATTGGCTGTGCATTTGTACCAGAACGAGGAGGGAATTTATAGGCTGAAGAACCCTTACTGTGAATTTATGATTTTGCCCTAAGGGGGTGTAATGTATTTCAAACAGATGAATAAGAAGATAAGGTATATTCTAGTGCTAGCGGTATGGGTGCTGGCTGGTGCTTGTGGGCACAAAACGGGAGAGGTTGTGGAGAGTGCTTATGTCTTGCCAATTTCTGCTGAGCCTGAGTATCGCTTCGTACGGAATGGACGAAGCAGTGTAGATATTCAGGAGTGTAAGTTGCTTAGTACGCCTATCAATTATATTTATGAGCAGAAGATGCGCTCAGCCCAAATCCAGACTGAAGAGAGCTATACGGATACTAAAAAGTTATTTACTGAAGGAGAGTTTGGTCTCAAACCTCGTTCCGAGCTTGCAGGTTCGGCTTATGCGCAGCCTTTCAGGTCGGAGGTGCAGAGGTATATGGATGAATTGATAGAGACGAGTGCTCAGTTGTCGGGCTATGGAGCTGAGGTCCCCTATAAGCGTAGGCTCCAAGAGGCGGAAGTAGGAAAAGGGGGGTATGTGGGAGTGAATATCGGAGATAAGAATATAGCTTTTGTAGGGGAGAAAGGATTGGTAGTCGCCGAGCTTTTCAGATTTGGAGTAATGGGAGCTATTTACTTAGATAAGATACTCAATTTACACCTTGATGATGACCTTCTTGCTAATCATACACTCCAAAGCAATCACGATAATTTGGTATTAGGTGCAGGACATAATTATACTGCTCTAGAGCACCACTGGGATTTGGCTTATGGTTATTACAGGTACTGGAGACCTTGGGCTGAGGGGGAGGGTATCCCTGCCCTCCGAAAGAGTAGTGATAGGATCTTTAGGGCTTTTGTGGAAGGACGTATGCTGATGGAAACGTTCCGCTATGATGATATACGTGAGCAGGCTCGGATTATCAGGGAGGAACTAGGTAGAGTAGTAGTGATTAGGGCTATTCATGCTCTCGTAGGAGCCAATACGATGACGAATCTAAGAGAACGACCTAAGTATGCTTTTCAGCTTCTTTCGCAGGGTTATGGACTGATTTATGCTGCGCAGTTTGTGCGAAAAGCCGATGGTTCTCCACTCTTCAAACGGGAGGAGGTACAGGGGCTCCTAGAAGGGATGCGCTCTGGCAATGGACTATGGGATAAGGAAAGGCTATTGGATAGTGCGGAGCGGGAGGGCTCTTTGCTGTGGGCAGCTACTAACCTAGCGAGCAGGATAGGTGTGACGTTGGATGAAATTAAGAAGTAACGAATTATGAGGATAACATATAAATTATTGGGCTTCCTATCGGTGCTCTCATTCTTGGCAAGCCATAGGGCAGAAGCTCACGCAAATCTTATTGCCAATGAGGGATTTGAGGAGTTCTCCTCTTTTTCTCCTAAGCAGTGGAGTATGCCAAATCAGTTGGCATCAATTCAGAACATTGAGGGGAAGAAGAAAGACATGGAGAAGAGGGTAAATGAGGAGTCCTGCTTTACTGTGTCTGATGCTCTTGGTAGAGGAGAACTATATATCCAGCAAGACACTACGTCTAAGCCACTCTTACCACCTACCAAGATTATGATTAAAGATTCTGAGATATTCCAGAGAGAAGCACTCATTACTTGGGATGCATCGGGGGATTCTATCAGGTCGTGGGAAGTATGGGTAAAGAATACCACTGATGATGAATACAAGCTCTATAAGGTGGTAAAGGAGAATAAGTGTATGCTGGAACACCTGATTCCCAACACCTCTATTTCACTTAAGGTACGGACTCTATGTGATGGAAAGATGTCGGATTTTTCTTCGATTGAGACGTTAAAAACTAAGTCTCTTGTTAGAGAACGAACAGATCCTACCCGAACCCCATTTTTGCGTACGATTGAAAAGAGTGGTAAGAGCTCCCGTAGAATCAATGCCTATTTTAATGATATTGCCGCTGATGATGCTGTGATTACTTATACTATAGATGGTAAACCTTTTGAACCAAAGGATAGTTGGATTGTATTTCCTAATAAGGGTACTCATTGGCTCGTAATCATTATAGACGAAAAGGATGGCAATAAGTGGAAGCTCTCTTACAGGGTAAATGTTACTGACTGATATATATATAATATGAGACGTATGACTACTAATAGATTTTATCTGTTTGTGCTTTATATGAGTACTCTGCTGATTGCTTTTTCTGCTTGTAAGCATGAGGTGCTGGTGCCAATAACGGACATTAAAATTGGGGGAGATGAGATGCTAAGTGAAGTAGCGCTTAATCGTCAAGTGGAGCGCAAGATACTACTCTCGGGAGGCTCTGGGAAGTACAAGGTTAATGTCCATAATTCGCGTATAGCTACGGCGTCTATCAGCAAGGATACGCTAAGGATTAAGGGTATACTAGAGGGTGAAACGTTTGCTACGGTTATCTCGCACGATAAGAAGGCGAAGCTTAAAATCAGTGTTGTAGTACCTACTTTGAGTTTTAGCCATAAGGATATAGAGATTTGTCCTAATGATAGAGCCTTTTTTGTAGGATTGACCGGAGGAGGAGAGAATGTGAAGCTCTCTAAGGTTGATTCTGATGAGGTGCTCTTTATGCGGTGGAACGGGGGTACAGGTATCGTGGAGCTGCATGGTTTGAATGAAGGAGAAGTGGATGTTGTAGCTACAGGAGATACTGGCGAGAGCGCCACTCTTCATGTGCGGATAAAACCTGCGGATAAAATAATTTCTCCAGGGGTATACGGTACTGATCGTAAATACTACAGTAGTAACGAAATATTGAGATGTGTTACTATGGTGGAGAAGGCAGGGTTTGGCGTAACATTGCACAATAGCACCCTTCTTTATGGAGGTACTATCTCCTACCAATTTCAGGCATCATCATTACAAATAACACCTCAAATCTTCGATCCTAAGGAGGGAGATATAATCGAACTTGATATCAAAAACTTTGGGAAACCAACTAAAATAAAGGATAATCACTATCACCTTAAAGTTGAAGAAGTTAGAGAAGAGAGTCAAACAGTGGTGTTGCACCACCCTAGATTCAAAGTGCATATCCCCTACTATAAACGCCAAAGGTAGTCGCCAACCGTTACATATGCTCTCTTTGGGCGTTCTCGCCTAACCCCTTGAACTGCCTTCCTAGAGTACGTGACCATTTAATATATACTAACCCACCAGACTAATATATACTAAATAGATTGACTAGTATATATTAAATTGGTGGATTAGTATATATTAAATGGTCATCTACTTTAGGTAGAAAGGTTGTGAGGGATAGGTCGCTAGTTGGGGTACGAGCGAGACAGCGGTTATCGCACTAGCTTCTTTGCCTTCAATCCCTTTAATAGATTAAGAGCAATGGGTTTTACCTCCTGTATGATGTCCATACAGAGGGCGCTACTCATCTGCACCAATTTCCCTGCTTCTATTAAGTCTTCTTCTGTTGGATTCGACTTATAATTCACAGTGGTAGCATGCTGACCAAGAGGGTTTTCGTGCGTCATATCGTAAGCTGGTGCTAACTTCCATCGTCCCTCCTTAAAGAGAAAAGAGAAGTTTCTGGCGTGATCATCGAAGTTTTCCGCATAGTAGTTAAATACCATTCTTCTGAATTGTTGTTCTACCTCCTTATGATCTTGGGTTATGTATCCAGTAAGAGAGAGAAGCGTTTTGTAGTCCATCTTTGGGGGATTAATGCTTTCATCCAATAGACCACTAGCCGTTACCATGTGAATACGATCTCCATCTGGCGAAATATCGAAACGTTCTACGCCGAAAAAGCGATTCTCAAATAATTTGAAGCGAGGGACTATGATTCCCGCTTCTTTCGCCGCCATATTATATTGGTACTCAATAATTCCAGAATCTATTGAGTCATAGGTATGTCTAAATTTAACTAACCAATTACCATCCTCGTTTTTTATGAGTGCCTTAGGGCGTACTCCTCCCGAGTTTCCGCTTTGTACATAGAGCCACCCTGCTTCTTTATCAGTCTTTTCCGACAGTACATCGAGTGCTTTTCTCTGTAAATCGTCAAGACTCATAAGTTTGTTGGGGATATTTATTTCGTTATTAGGAACGTAGCATAGAGCGCCCATACCCGATGCCCCAACAATACTAAGTCTTTGCAAGGGATCTAATGCTTGGTAGCTTACTCCGTATTTGCTCAGTTCTTTTTGAAGGAGATACTCTCCATATCCTCCGGGCATACTATCTTCAAAAACCCCGAAGTTGCCTCGAAAAGGAAGATAGCTCGCCTCGAACAGATTTGAATTTAAGGGCAGCTTAAGAGGTGAGATAGAGAATCCTTCGGTAATCCACTGTTTGTCATATTGGAAAAGACAGGAATGGTTGGCGCCCATGGTTAGTCGTCCCACCAATCTGTCATGATATAGCACACTTATAACATCAATCTTTTTCATCGGTTCCTCTCTGTCTTTCCTTGTTCTTATTGATTCGTACCATATCGTCGAGACTCTCATACTTTGGCTTGCTCATTACCTCTAAGAGTTCTTGGGCATAACCCAAAGCTCTCCCTATTTTTAGAAAACTCGACAAGGAAATCTCTCCTGTGTGCTCAAAGCGCTGTAGCGTAGCGAGTGGCACTCCACTAATTTGGGAAAGCCTCTTTTGGGACATGTTTTTTTCCAGTCTCCGTGCTCGGCAATCTGCCGAAAGGCTTTTCTGTATATCAGATGCCGATATGGGTTCAAATATATACATGCGTAACTACTAATATACTACTTGTTAAAAATGGAATTGGACTTTAGCAACTAAAATAATATGTATTACAAATGTACTATATTCTTATTGAATAACCAACTTACATAGGATTCCCTTGTTCCCTACTAGCTAGAAGGTAAGACAACTAGGGCTGAATGCCATGACGGAAACCAACCCTAGCTTTTCCTCTATGTGCAGGAAATAACTGAGCCAAGAGAGGTTATTCCACAGGGGAAATGTCTCTCTTGGCTCAGTATTATCTATCTGTGTAATGTGTATTGGCGCTTATAGCGGATTTTCTCCTAGCCAACGCTCTGCCGTCATGGCTGCCTTACAGCCACTTGCTGCTGCAGTGATAGCTTGGCGGAAGTGTGGGTCAGCTACGTCACCAGCGGCAAATACACCTGGGATATTGGTATTAGGCATACCGTCCTTGGTGGCGATATAGCCTTGGTTGTCTAGTTCAATCTGACCGTCGAGGAAGCCCACGTTAGGGGTGTGTCCGATAGCTAGGAAGAAGCCGTGTACAGGGATATCGTAGTGGCTCTCGTCTTCCTTGCCTTTGCGCTTGACTAGGTGAACACCCTCTACACCGTTGTCGCCATAGAGACCTTCTGTTTGGTGCTCCCATAGTACCTCTATATTCTCGGCTTTGAGTACGCGCTCCTGCATTACCTTAGAGGCACGAAGCTCGTCGCGACGCACGATTAGGTATACCTTCTTTGCGATAGCCGATAGATATAGAGCCTCTTCACAAGCGGTGTCGCCGCCTCCTACAACGGCAACATCCTTACCACGGTAGAAGAAGCCATCGCAGGTAGCACACCCGCTTACCCCCATGCCCATGTATTTCTTTTCGTCCTCCAAACCTAGATACTTAGCTCTGGCTCCTGTAGCGATGATAACAGACTCTGCCTCCACGGTATATTCGCCGCCATTGACTTCTACATGGAATGGACGCTTGGAGAAGTCTATCTTTGTAACTTCGCCCACGCGCATATCGGTGCCGAAGCGCTCAGCTTGCTTGCGAATATCAAGCATCATGTGTGAGCCGTTGATTCCCTCTGGGTAGCCTGGGAAGTTTTCTACGTCTGTGGTAGTAGTAAGCTGACCGCCTGGCTGCATACCCTCGATAAGCATCGGAGATAAGCTCGCACGTGAGGCATAAATGGCTGCAGTATATCCTGCAGGGCCAGCTCCAATAATCAGCACCTTTGTCTTTAGATTGTCCATTATTATCAATATGTTTTACTGTTGGTATGTTATCTTAAATCTATAACTGATACACCTGGTAATTTGTTTGCATCGTAGCTAAAGAAGCCTTTGCGCTTCATGGCATCGGTAGTTCCCTTTACGAACTTAGTGACTTTGAGGTGGACGGGGAAGGTCATGCCCCTCTGCTTTAGAGTAAGTGTCTGAGGTTCTCCATCCTTGTGGACTACTAGGGTGAGCCACTCTATCTCCTCGCCCTTTGGGGTCTTGGGGACAGCTTTTATCGTGGTTAGTGCTCCGGACTGGCTCTGGGTAAGGGTAAAGGTCTTACTGGAGATACGCTCGAGGTTCAGGAGCGGGTTTAGCTCTTGTAGATCTTCCTGCACTGGATGTGAGAGGTTGACCTCTCTATTCTGTGCGATATACACCCAGAGATTGCCATCTTGGTGCCACGCCTTTAGCTCTTGGCTCTCGAGATAAAAGGCTTTGCCAAGCGCATAGTAGCTGCCTGTGCTAGAGTCGTCACCGATAGTGAGTTGATAGTCTATCTGTAGTCCCTTAGTGGCATTGAGGTGGGCTTTTGCTTTGTTGAGCATAGTTTCCTGTGCCTGTAGTGGTAATACGACTAAGGCGAGGGCTATCAGCGAGAAGTATTTGCACTGTTTCATACGTCGTCAATTGTTTGGGTAGAGTATATTATCTAGCTGCTCTACCGTTGTTACCAATAGTTCTCTCGGCTTATTGCCGTCGGCTGGGCCAATGATGCCTGCATACTCTAGCTGTACCATAAGCCGAGATGCGCGGTTGTACCCTACTCCGAATATCTGTTGGATGTAACTGGCGGCCGGACGTTTATCCGCTACGACACGTCTTGCTACTGACTCGAAGAGCTCGTCTCGGTCATTAGGGTCTAGCTCCCCTGTAGCTAATCCCGCACCAGCACTCCCTTCTGGTAGCACTTCTGGTAGTGGATAAGCCTCTGGGAAGCCCCTCTGTTCGCTGATGAAACGGACAAGGTCATTTACTTCTGGGGTATCTACAAAGGCGGACTGCACACGGGTGAGATCGTTACCCGTAGTGAAGAGACAGTCGCCCCTACCTATGAGGCGATTGGCACCCTGTGCATCGAGGATTATCTTGGAGTCGATACCAGAGGATACTTTGAATGCCAAGCGACCTGGGAAGTTGGCCTTAATCGCACCAGTGATAATAGACGCCATAGGTCTTTGTGTTGCGATAATAGCATGGATACCTACCGCGCGAGCCTTCTGAGCTAGTCTAGTGATAGGCGCTTCTATCTCTTTGCCACCTGTGAGCATGAGGTCGCCATACTCATCAATGATGAGCACGATATAGGGGAGGTACTTGTGCCCTTTCTCGGGATTAAGACGGCGCTGCTTAAACATCTGATTGTACTCCTTAATATTGCGCACATGCGCTTTGGAGAGTAGCTCGTAGCGGTCGTCCATCTCCACACAAAGCGATTCTAGAGTGCCTTGTACGCGTTTGGGCTCGGTGATTATCACTTGCTCCTCACCGGGAAGTTTCGCCATGTAGTGCTTTTCTATAAGACTATAGAGGCTAAACTCTACCATCTTGGGGTCGATCATCACAAACTTGAGTTCGGCAGGATGAAGTTTGTAGAGTAGTGAAGTAATAATGGCGTTGAGCCCAACTGACTTCCCCTGACCAGTGGCACCAGCAACAAGGAGGTGGGGTGTCTTGGCAAGGTCGAAGACGAATACGTCGTTGGTGATTGTGCGCCCTAGCGCTACTGGTAGCGCTGCTGTGCTCTCTGAGAACTTCTTGGAGAGAATTACTGAGCGCATGCTTACAATCTGAGGATTCTTATTGGGGACCTCCATACCTATGGTTCCCTTGCCAGGTATAGGTGCTATGATACGAATGCCCATAGCGGAAAGGCTCATAGAGATATTATCCTCGAGACTACGGATGCGCGAAATGAGGATCCCCTCCTCTGGCACTACCTCGTAGAGGGTAATTGCTGGACCAACAGTGGCATTTATGGACTTGATACCGATTCTAAAGCTCTCTAGAGTGCTGGTGATGAGTCGCTTATTTTCTTCTATCTCTTCTATATCAATCCCGTCTGTCTGTTGGTCGTACTTCTTGAGTAGATCAGCGTGGGGCATCTCGAATCTTGAGAGTTCGAGGCGAGGGTCGTACTCGCCCTGCTCTTCTACAAGCTGCTGTGCTCTTAGCTCAGCTGTGGTTACTTCATCATCCATATTCCGGTTGTCTGTAACCTGAATATCGATGCCATCGGTTGTCCCTTCGACCATGGTGACTGGTCTAGTCGGACGAACTACTATTGGTTCTACTGGGGCTACCTTCTCTTCGTTGAGCGTGATTACTGGCGTGGTAGGCGCTGCCGGTTCGTCGAATAGCTCTTCCTCCTCGCTGTGTGGCACTAGGAGTAGTTCGTCATCATCTGCACTCCCTGTCTCTTTATTTCTAAACCACTTCTTGAAATTCAGCCACGCCCTATTGGGTCGCTTGGCTTGTGGTTCGGCGCCCTGCTCTATACCATCTCGCTTGTGCTGTGCCCAGGTGTTGTACTTACGGCGAATGCTCTTAAAGAATAGGAAGAGCGTAAGGAATAGCACGAGGATAATCAGTAGCCATGTGCCAAATAGCCCTATGCGCATGTATAGCCATTGGTAGATGGTCTCACCTAGGATGCCTCCTGGGTAGAAGAAGAACCAACCAGCAATACCTCTGAAGATTGCGGCAGAGAAGAGGGATAGCCAAAAGGTGGCTATAGCAGAGAAGATAATAATCTTAGGGTAATTGACTCTGGCTGTTCCGAGTAGCCCTACCCCTACCCCTATCAGCATTGCGATGATAGAGAGGATGCCAAAGCCTACCCACTCATTGACCATCTGGTGCATGAGCCCCATGCCTACTACGCCATTCCCGCCCTCCATAGCTTCGGACTGCGCCTCGATAGAAGTAAGATTCTGATCCAGCAAGATACTCTGGTCTGCTGCGCCATTAAGCAAATAGCTGAAGAAAGCGTAGAGCATGAAGATAGCAAACCCCATGAAGAGGGCGCCGATAGTTACTGGAACCATCCGCTCTTTACCGAATAAACCACGAAAGAATCTACTTGTCCGCTCTTTGATAGAGCCTCCCACAGCAACAGGCTGCCCCGAGGAGCGCCCCCGCCTATTCTCTACTGGCTTAGTGCGCCCTTTATTCACCTTGCTCATACTTCACCATTTAATATATTATCCCTGCAAACTTACCAAAAAATGATGACTGCTTTGCCCTCATGTGCCATGGTCTAGGGAGTGTGATATGAATACAATAAGAGACGGCTACGCAGGGCTCCCTAAGGGGGTGCATAGCCGTCTCCTGTTGCTTATTAATAACGCACCTTTAGGGTGCCGTTATCACTTTGCTTACTTTGCTACACGCACGTGCTGGATAATCTCCATACCACGCTGTACAGCCTCCATATTAAGCGGTATCAACTTGTGGTGGCGCTCAGGAAGGGTCTTCTTGAGACCTGCCTCTACAAATGAAGTATCAATCATTGGAGCCACCTTGAGGAGACCTCCAAGTACGATCATATTGAATACCTTGGTATTGTTCATCTTCACGCTCTCGTCAACAGCATCTACACGGTACACGTTGATATCGTCGCGCTCTGGCACATGGCTTACACCGTTGCTATCGTAAATAAGGATACCACCCTTCTTTACCATTGGCATAAACTTGTCCATTGATGGTTGGTTGAGCACAATAGCAACATCGTACTCATTGAGGATTGGCGAACTGATCTGGTTGTCGCTGATGATTACAGTTACATTAGCTGTACCACCGCGCTGCTCTGGACCGTATGAAGGCATCCAACTTACCTCCTTGCCACCCATAAGTCCTGAGTAGGCTAGGATCTTACCCATAGAGAGCACTCCCTGTCCACCAAAACCTGAAATAACTATTTCGTAACTTTTCATAATAATGATTACTCAATTTGTAGGTGATTAGATATCCTTTAGGTCTCCAAGAGGATAAGCTGGGTGCATATTCTCTTCCATCCACTTATTAGAAGCCTCAGGAGTCTTCTTCCATCCGCTATTGCAGGTAGATACTATCTCTATGATAGAGGTCCCCTTGCGAGCCATTGAATTGTCAAAGCCCTTGCGGATTGCCTTCTTAGCCTTACGGATGTTAGCTGGGTTCTGTACACTCTGACGAGTCAGGTAGCATACGCCAGGAAGCTCCTTAAGGAGATTGGTAATGTTCAGTGGGTAACCATTGAGCTCAATATTACGACCATTAGGGCAGGTAGTAGTAGGCATACCTACAAGGGTAGTAGGTGCCATCTGACCACCAGTCATACCGTAGATACCGTTATTGATAAAGATAATAGTGATATTCTCACCACGGTTAGCTGCATGAATAGTCTCAGCAGTACCGATAGCAGCGAGGTCACCGTCGCCCTGATAGGTAAATACTAGGTTGTCTGGAGCTAGTCGCTTTACAGCGGTTGCCAAGGCAGGTGCTCTACCGTGAGCAGCCTCTTGCCAATCGATATCGATATAGTTGTAAGCGAATACACCACAACCTACAGGTGCGATACCTGTGGTGCGATCCTTCATGCCCATCTCCTCCACAATCTCAGCGATGAGCTTGTGAACGACACCGTGGCTACAGCCAGGGCAGTAGTGCATCACCGCATCGGTGAGCAGCTTTGGTCTCTCGTATACTAAGTTCTCAGGCTTGATCAACTGTGATACATCAGCAGTGGTCTCGCCCATGATTTGTTGCTTTTTATCCATGGTTATTCATCTATTTTTGGTCAAATATCTAGTTCGGAAGCTTTCTTCTGGCGTCTCTTGCGGTTGGATACCCATCTCCAAATGTATTGGAATAGCCTTACGGCTACAGCAATACCGCCAAGACGGTAAAACCAAGTGCGATCTTCCACTACAAAGAATAGCACAATCGAAGCTACCGCCAGTAGCATAAATACTACGGTGAGTAGTTGGTCTAAGCTATTATTGTTTCGCATACGCCACAGCCTCCTTCTCTATTTACCAGCCGAAGCTCTTTGCCATAGCGTCCTTGATCTCGCCTGGAGCAAAGATCATACCACCCATACGTCCGTAGTGGTATACAGGCACCTTGCCATCTACAGCTAGGCGTACATCCTCTACCATCTGTCCAGCGTTGAGCTCGACACTGATAAAGCCCTTAGCCTGCTTAGCTAGCTCAGCGATACGCTTGGTTGGGAAAGGCCATAGGGTGATTGGGCGGATGAGACCTACCTTCTTACCCTCAGCACGACAAAGCTCTACCACCTTGGAAGCAATACGGCTACTAGAGCCAAATGCTACAATGATATACTCTGCATCCTCTGTCTGGAACTCCTCATAGCGTACCTCGTTCTCCTCCATCTCCTTGTACTTAGCCTGGAAGCGATGGTTGTTCTCCTCCATCACCTGAGACTGAAGCTCTAGAGAAGTGATGATAGCTCTGTGGTCACCATCGTGACCAATAGCTGCCCATGGATACTTAGCACGAATCTCATCGTCTGTCAGACGTGCTTTTTGCTCTGGGAGCTCTACCTTCTCCATCATCTGACCGATAACACCATCGGAGAGAATCATTACAGGGTTGCGGTACTTGAAGGCAAGGTCGAAACCGATACCTACAAAGTCTGCCATCTCCTGTACTGAGTTAGGAGCAAGGACTAGGAAGTGATAGTCTCCGTGACCACCACCCTTTACAGCCTGGAAGTAGTCTCCCTGGCTAGGCTGGATAGTACCGAGACCAGGACCTCCGCGCATTACGTTGGCTACTACGCAAGGAAGCTCAGCGCCGGCTAGGTAGCTAGCACCCTCCTGCATAAGCGACCAGCCAGGGCTTGAGGTCGTAGTCATTACTTTCTTACCGATACCTGCACCACCATATACCATGTTGATAGATGCGGTCTCACTCTCAGCTTGAAGTACTACCATACCGGTAGTCTTCCAAGGCTCCTCCTCCATAAAACACTCTAGCACCTCGCTCTGAGGAGTGATAGGGTAGCCAAAGTAGCCGTCCGCACCAGCACGGATGGCACCATGTGCAAGGGCTTCGTTGCCCTTCATCAGTTTTACTTCCTTTTTCATATCCTTTTTATTAGGTTGTTTTCTTTACTTCTTAGCCCTGTATACGGTGATACAACCATCTGGGCATACCAAGCCGCAATTACCGCAGCCTATACAGGTGTCGGGGGTTGCCATGTAAGAAAAATGATACCCCTTGTCGTTGATCTCGGTGGGGTGCATTGCCAAAGTACCAGTTGGACAAGCTACGGCGCATAGATTACATCCCTTGCAGCGTACCTGATCCACTACTACCGTGCCTTTAACTGTAGTTGTCATGTGGTTTCAGTTTATGGGTTAAACTTCTAATATATCTCTCGTCACAAATCAGCAGGACTAAGATAGTTCTGCTCTTCAGCCCCAAAGATACACAAAATATCTATAACTAGTAGCTAATATTCTGCCACCTAATTTCTAATTGTAAAATTGGAGTAGTGAAATAGGGTGAGATATGATGAGTTTTATCATAATGTCTACAAGAGAAAATAAGGTTTGTAGCAATTTTATATAGGCAGCACACTGACCCACCTTTAGTCTCCCCCATTACGGTGGGAAGGGAGGGAACTACGCAAATGTGTGTGCTCTATTATTTTTTTTGTGCTAATGGGCACTACCCCGTTGGGGATCAATTCATTCATACCTGTTGACTACGTTTCCCTTGATTGTGATAGCTAAAGCGTTCTCCGTGGCTCGCCTAAGTAGAG